>CAZNQT010000025.1:0-19346 GCA_964574885.1 uncultured Pirellulales bacterium | reverse complement strand
GTCCCACGCTTGCGAAAGCTCTCATTGACGGCATGACCGGCGCTGGCGCGAATGTAATTGATATCGGCATGATCGACACGCCTCAGATATACTTCGCCATTAATCATCTCGGTACCTGCGGCGGAGTACAGGTCACTGCCAGTCATAATCCGGCTCATTACAACGGTTTCAAGATCAGCGGTCAACAGGCCCGGCCCATCGGCAGTGAGACCGGGCTCCAGGAAATAAAACACATTGCCGTCGTTCTCAAGCACACGCATGCCGCCGGCAACGGACAAGTCACGAAACAGGATATGACCGGTCCCTATAGAAAACACGTTTTGAACTTTCTGCAAAGTAACTTGAAAAAACTCAGGGTGGTCATCGACGCATCGAACGGGATGGCCGGTAAATGGGCGCCGCTGATCTTCGGCGATCTCAATCTGGAACTGATCACTCTGAATATGGAAACCACCGGCACTTTCAAACACGAACCCAATCCACTGGTGGAAGCCAACCTCGCCGAGACGAAACAGAACGTAATCGACAATCAGGCGGACGTGGGATTCTGCTTCGACGGGGACGCGGATCGACTCATGGTGGTCGATGAGACCGGAAATACCGTGGGCTGCGACCTGATCACCACTCTGATGGCGGAGTATTTTCTGCATAAAAGTCCCGGTTCCTCGATCGTGTACGATCTACGATCCAGCCGCGTCGTATCGGAAGAAATCCAACGTCACGGCGGCCAGCCTCGCCGCGAGCGAGTGGGACACGCTTTTATGAAAAAAACTCTCCGAGAAAGCAACGCCGTATTCGGCGGAGAACTGAGCGGCCATTTCTATTATCGCGATAACTTCTACGCCGACAGCGGTATGATTACTCTCGTGCACCTGCTCAATATTCTTTCGAATAGCGATAAGCCTTTGAGCGAGCTGATCCGGCCTCTGGATCGCTACGCGCGCAGCGGGGAAATCAATTTCGAGGTAGCCGATAAGCAGGGCATGATGAAACAAATGGAAGAGCTTAATCCCGACGCGGAAATCGACTGGCTCGACGGCATCACGGTTCAATATTCCGATTGGTGGTTTAACTGTCGTCCCAGCAATACCGAACCGCTGCTGCGACTGAATCTTGAGGCTCAGACGCCCGAGTTGCTCGAAGAGAAACTCGACGAATTGAAATCCTACCTCGGCAAACCAGTGGACCATTAAAACAGGTTTCAGGTTTCAAGTTTCAGGTTTTTGACGCATAAAAAACTCAGGATGATACTACAGCTATGAAGCCCATTACGAGCGAGTTAGGCATCTTGGTAGTTCTGTCCGGAGTCACATCGTTTTTCTTTTATCTGGAGAAGAAGACGCAATGGAAGTTGTTTCATTACTTTCCGCCACTGCTGTTCATCTACGCGCTGCCTTTGATCTTCTCGAATACCGGCGTCATTCCCAACAAATCCCCGCTCTATAGCTGGATGAGCGACGTCATTCTCCCTATGTTCCTCATTTTCATGCTTTTGGACGTGGATGTCGCCTCAGCGGTCCGGACCATGGGTAAGGGTATTTTCGTCATGCTGTTCGGGACCGCGGGTATTATTCTGGGTGCACCGATCGGATATTTCATCGTCAAACACGGTCTCGGACCCGACACCTGGAAGGGTTTCGGCGCTCTGGCCGGCAGTTGGATCGGCGGGACGGGCAATATGGCCGCCGTCAGCGATGGTCTGAAAACGTCGCCGACGGATTTCGGTCTGGCGGTGCTGGCGGATAATCTGGTTTATATCATCTGGTTGCCTATTTTAATCAGTTCGAAAAGTTTCTCGCGCTGGTTTAATAAATTCGCCCGAGTAGATAAAAAACGGATCGAGATGCTCGAACAATCGTCCGACGACCTGATTCGCGATAAAGGCCCCTTCGAGATGAGACATTTACTTTATTTGTTGTTCCTGGGTTTTTTCTTCCCATGGGTGGCGAAAAATCTGGCCGGATATATCCCGGAATTTAAACCGATCTTGACAACCAATTCCTGGAAAATATTATTGATCACTACCTTTGGAATTATACTATCGCTGACGCCGGCCAAGAAGATCCCCGGCAGTCAGCAACTGGCAGTGGCCTTGGTCTATCTTTTTGTCGCCAAGATGGGCGCCAGTGCCGACATCCGCGGACTGGCCGATAAAGCGCCCTGGTTTGTCTTGGGAGCGTACATCTGGATCGCGGTCCACGGTTGTCTTTGCGTACTAGGCGCCCGATTATTCCATGTGGATATTCATTCCACTGCCATCGCCAGCGCCGCCAATGTCGGGGGGATCGCCAGCGCCCCCATCGTGGCCGCCTGTCACAACGATAAACTGGTCCCGGTAAGTATTCTGATGGCTCTGATCGGCTATGCCATCGGCAATTACGGCGCCTTCGCCGCCGCCTGGCTCTGCCATCTGGTTTCTAAAATATAGAAAGAGATGGGGGGCATGGTCCGCCCTGCTAAATTAGGCAATGTGGAGTGATTGGCCTTGAAAATGGAAACTTGGAAATCCATCCTTAGCTTGTGGTCTGTTCCTCTCCTTATCGCATTCTGCGTTTCGCTGGGTTGTGAAGCGCCCAGACCTATCCCCGAACAACTCAACCAGGGATTAATCTGGATGTTTCCCGGCATCGAAGGAGGCGAATGGTCTCTGGCAGAAGCGCGTAGAGGGTTTCGGGATGCGGGCGTCCAGTCGGCAATTCGAACGCATAAGTGGGACTTTCCCTTCGGCACTCTCCTGAATTTATGTTATTACGAAGGGAACCTAAAAGCCGCACGAAAAGATGCTCAGGAAATTATTCAATATCGCCAGACCCATCCGGATCAACCTATCGATCTGGTCGGGTATTCGGGCGGCGCGGGCGTGGCCCTGATGGTCGCGGAAGCCCTGCCGGAAGATATTAAAATTCGCAATGTGCTGTTAGACCACGGCGCCGTCAGTCCCGATTACGATTTGACCGAAGCTCTAAAACGGATTGACGGTAAGATCATCAATTACTATTCCCCCTGGGACTGGTTCTTTCTCGGAGTGGGAACGAGCATCTTCGGCACCATGGAGCGAGTGCATACCGAATCTGCCGGTAAAGTCGGTATAAATCCGGAAACCGCAATCCCCGATCCCGAGTCTCGCTATAAACTGATCCAGCACAGCTGGTCCAAAGAGATGTTTACCACCGGCCATTATGGCGGTCATTTACCTATTCTATCCTACGACTGGAATAAGAAATACCTCGCCCCCTATCTGCTCACGGATTAGGTACGATTCTTCTTCTTTTCTTTACCAGTATCAAACCTAAACCTAAGAAAACCAGCAACGCTGGTTCAGGTATAATCTATATCGGGACAGAAATCTGCGTAGAGTCGCGAAATGATAATCCTCCCAAAACCTCATACGATCCGATACCTACAAGGTTTGTATCCAGATTTTTCATATTCCAGATCGCTCCTTTAGGCAACTCCCATAGATGCGGAAATGTAATTGTTTGCATTGGTGACAAATTAATTCTGACAATCATATCAAGATAAAAACTAAAAATAATATCTACGGGGAACAATTCGACGGCGGTTTCAGACCGCATTCTAACCAGTGAGATACAAGATAGGCAAAATCCAGCAGGTTCACTTGACAATCGTTATTCGTGTCGCCCGGAACGGGATCACAACCGCTCAAATCAAACGCGGTGATACAAAATTCCACATTGCCCGAAGGGACATCCTCGTCACCGTTGGAGACGGTCCAATACGTGCGATAGGGAATATATAGCTTTCCGTCCGATGCCAGCGCCGCAACGGCACAGGCGCGAGTGTAATACGGTTCGAACGGATTGGGCTCTACACTTATCGAGTCAAGCAATGTCCCCTGGTCGCCATCGTCTCGTATCGCCAGGTAGTCGCCGGAATAATTATTACCGACGACGATAACGGAATTGCGCGTCACAATCGGACTGCAGGCAAAGGTATCGCCGGAGTCTTTACTTAGGCTTTGCGTTTCATAGGCCCATTTTAATGAGCCGTCGCTCGTGTTAACGGCGTAGAGTTTACCGTTGGCTTCCGCGCCGATGGTTTGGAAATAATACGTTGAGCCGTCGTGGCTGAGACAACCGGTCGCCTGCGCGCGCTCAGGATCGTTGACGCCATCGATATAGTCATACACCTTAAGTTTGATATCGGTCCAGAGATTCGCCCCTTCCTTATCCAGTCCGACGACGTATATGTCGCCGACAAAACCCGCATTCACATAACAATTCCCATTTTCCGGATCGATAGTTACGCTGGCGTCGGTAGCTTCATACGTCAAGCGGGTCCAACGTTCGACACCGCTAGTCCCGTCGAAACAGGAAATCCTGCCGGATCGTCCGCATTGGATGACGTAGAGATTCGGTTCGTCAGGATATAAAACCGGATCGCTATGTCCCGCTCCCATGGAACCGGAGG
This sequence comes from uncultured Pirellulales bacterium, assembly GCA_964574885.1. GTDB lineage: Bacteria > Planctomycetota > Phycisphaerae > Sedimentisphaerales > SM23-30 > JAFGFX01. The sequence continues at coordinate 14,915 of CAZNQT010000025.1, read as the reverse complement.
GCATAGAGGCCCAGGTTCGAGACAACGCTGCACCGCTGTCCGTGCCGGCATAGGCAGTATCGTTCCAGCGGTGCAGAAATATCCGATGGTCCGGCGCCACTGTAGGCGACATGATACCCAGATCGGTAGGATTCGCGTCATCACGATTGTCCCAGATTCCTCCGGAGGGACCGGTAATCGTATGCCAGGCTAAAAAGGTGCGACTTGGATTCGAAAGGGCGTCGTTCACGGCGTACACTACGGAGCCATCGTTTGAGAAAGCGGGAGTGATCCGACCAATGGTGTCGCCGCCGCCGGGGGATTCCTGCCAGACCTTTTTCCCGGAGTGTCGATCCACGGCCGTCGCTCGATTAGGCCAGGTGTTCGTGCAGACGGCCACGTCGGCGCCGGCAGGACCCGCTCCGTCGTAGAAAATAACTCCTCCGCCGTCAAACGCACCGGTGGAGGTGGTCTGCCAGAGAATATCCGCAAAAAAAGTGTCATTCTGGCGATCCTGCGGAACCCAGTACTCGGCCCGACCGGTGTTGTAGATGTCCCGTTGTTTCATGGGCCATTGATCTGCGCGCACGAAATGGCAAGAACAGAAAGACACAACCAGGATGAGAATAAGTCGGTGGGAAATTTTTAGAATCATCTTTTTCTCCTTTGTCATTTTTTAAAACACGTTTACCCGGCGATCCCCGATGGAACTCCCAAGCCTTTGATGCGGTTTAAACGTTTTTTCAGATTCTCCTCGTATACTATTATCTATGTATTTTCTTTGCAACAAAAAAAATTGCGAGCTGCATACCATTATTGGGGATAGCTTACGTTGTTGCAAGCGGATTGAGGAATACATAGCTCTCGATTAGGGAACGTCGTCGATGACGGGGCCGAGGTGATTGACCGACAGACTGGCGGTATTTTCCCCGGTGTAATACAATCGTCCCAGGCGGGGACCGCTGATGGTGCCGCTGACATCGGCGGCGGTATTGACAATGCGATTGCGTTTGCCGTTCTCGTACCCGACCATAATCCGGATGGTTTTTTTATAGCAGGAAACCGTCGAACTGATGAATCCATCCTCAGCGAAAATACTTTTAATCGTTCCGTATCCATAGGCGCGATTGGCGCCGATATACGCATTCTCGATGCTGCCCGTCGCACTGAGAAGATCCAGGCTGAACGTCACGTACACAGTGCCGCTGAAGTTCCCGCCCGTAAATTCATCCGTTTCCGGCATCTTCTGCTTATTCTCGTCGAATCCCACCAGAATTTCTTCAATCTTTAGTGAATTGAAACTGGCGGCGCAATCCCCCTCGCAGGTTACCGTACCAATCTGCGTACGAGTATAGCCGTTGGTTCGAATCGAAGTGCCGTCATCGATCTCTTCCGCCGCATGAACGCGATGCACGCTCCGGTCGCCGGCAATCAGGCAATTGATGATATTGCCGCTTTCATTCGGATCGGTCAGACCATCGATTCGTCGTACGATCACCGTATTCACATTAGACCGATGTCCCGTAGTCTCTACGGTGCTGGTATCGAGATTCCCGTTCTCCAACTCTACCTGCTCGATGTTCTTATCGGCAAAAATTCCCGTCCGGTAGAGATTCCCCTGCTCGATCCGGACAGTGCCGATGGTTCCGCCGCTCAAAGTGCAGGACAGGTAACTTTCGTTCATCGCTAACTCTTCATTCTGCACATTACGAACGATGCACTCTGAAATGCTCAGCCCGAAAAATATGCCATTGTCCACGATCCCTCCGATATCAATCAGACGATACGCATTCCGCGTGCTATATTCGAGCACGTAGATATTCTCCACATTATTTTCGACCATCAGACGGGTAAGTTTTTTGGCCAGGAATTGATGATCTTCGGTTTCCGAATCCCCCAGATTCGTCGCGCGAAAATCCGGGAACGTATATTTCGCCGCGCTCACATCGCGCACCGTTCCCAGGTCAACATATTTGACCGTGCCTTTGGTAAAGTCCTCTCCGCGCAGCAGATCCAGCGTTCCCTTATACTCCAGTTGATCCAGGGAACCGGTCAAAACCAACTCTTCCAGAATGATATCTCCCGGATCATCCAGATTTTCCAGCGACACGGAAGTCGAACTCTTGCTTCCGGTAATCGTCAGACGGATCAATCCCAACACAACCCCATTGGGTTCATGCTCGTAATTCAATTTTGACTGTCCCGGTCCCTGGTGCGTCAAGACCAGTCGCTCGCCATCGTGATTCGTTAATACCCAGGGTCCCGTACTCTCATCACAGATCAGTTCGTCCGAAATTGAGTTATCTAGGATAAGAACAACCTGATAATCGCCGCTGCTGCTCTGGGCGGAACTGACCGAAAGGGTATAACTGCCTCCCGTTAGCGTCTCCAAAGTTTCCTCCAGCGCGCTGCCGGCGCTGACGTCAAACTCATAATACTCACCCGGCCCCGTAAGCTCCAGGTGCATCTGCGCCAGGTCGCGTACCTGCACCAGGGCATTCGGGTCATACTCCTCGTCGAGGGTATTGCCCACCCACATCACCACATCGTCAAATTCCTGGCTCGGCGGATCCCCGCCGGACGGGTCTTCAAGTCCGTTCGTCCCGATGGCTACTAAACTGCCGTCGGACGCCCACGCTAGCTTCGGCAGGTGGGCATCCACCAGACCGGTATAGGCATCGATTTCCTCACCGGTTAACAGCGTCGTGAATTCAGTAAATTCACCTTCCTCATTCCGCATGCTGGTCTGCAATTCACCTGCGTTCCGAATATAAACGAATACATCCCCCACCGCGTCAAATACAAAGGAAACATCCTTGCTGCCGTCGTCAGGCACTTCGCCGACATCCAGAACCGATGGGCTTACTTCCGTGATAATATCCGCTGCATCCCCACTGTTGCTGAGTTGTAGAATCCGCGGCTGATTCCCCGTATGGGTCAACAGGTAGGGCACAAAACTCAGTGGTTCCAGCCCCTCTTCCACCATCGGCCTGACCTGCAATTGATTCAGGGAACAAGTAAACATATCCTGATAATCCAACCGTATTAGATTCTTGGCCGCTTGCTGGGCTATGATCAGGTTACCGTCTTCATCGAAAATCAGATCCCCGCTGGATACATCCCCCGTATCCAGATCCGATGCCCAGATTTGATACGTCTCTCCGTCCGGATTCAACTGGACCAGGTACGACGAATCCTCGGTTTTCAATGTCAGCACCAGAGTGCCGGCCAGAGGGGAATTCCCGGGCAAGTCCGTCGGCGCGAAAGCCATATCACACACTGAGACCGAGGCGCCGAAGGAACTGAAATCATAAAACGTTTCTACATTGCCTTCACTATCCACACGCAGAACTTTACCTTCGCTGATGCCGCTATTGAATGTGGCCACATAAAGATCATTTCCATAGTCGGAATTACCGAACGCCAGGGAAATCACGCCGTCGGCAATTCCTTCCACAAAGAGATACGCCACGCCTTCCTGATCCACTCGCCACAAATCGGAACTGTATCCACCTTCCACCTCCCCATTTTGATCGATATTCTCACTCAGCACATACAGATACGGTCCGAACGATCCAGTCATCGTAGGCGGAAAGGCCATATCCACCACATCGAAAAATCCTGTGACCAACTCCCCATCCTTCTTCGCCGGCTCCCCATTGTCTTCAAAATCTGTCACATACGAATAGAAGTCCCCATCGTCTTCCAGGACATAAATCTGGCCGTCAAATTCGTCTCCCAAACTGGCCCCAAACGTTCCCACATACAGTAAACGGCCAAACGTCGAAGTGGTATCCAGTGCCAGCGCAGAAGGATTCAAATACTCAAAATCATCAGGATCGGGAGTAAAATATTCCTCCACGGTTACATCATTTGCATCGAGCGGGTTAATCCTGATACGCGTAATGCCCCCGGTGCCGCCGAAATCGGGATCCAATTGACTCAGGTAATACGAATCATACCCCGAAACGGCATAAAATCCGCTGCCCATCACCAGCGAATTCACCACAAAATCCCCCGTGGCTTCCGCCAGGATCGTTCGGGGCGCCGAGGTGAGTCCCAGAGCCAGATTTTCCAGTACGATCGGCACCATCGCTTCCTGTAAAACTTCTGCATCCGTATAAATCGAAACCATATAGGTCGGCGGTAAGGGAGCCGATCCCTGCTCGATCAATAACACCGAACCGCTGACCTGGTCCGCCACATAGATCCGCCCCTCTTCATCTGCGGCCACGGTCGTCAAATCCACTGCCGATTCACCGGTTAATGCTAGGATATTCTCCCGAGGGAGAATCATAGTCAGTTCATCATCGGAATCCAGAGCTACAACATTTCCGCTTACGGGCGATTGCTCCCCTCCCAAAGCCACAACGATCGTTATCCCCGCATCCGGGTCCGGCATACCGGCGATAGCATTGACCTGTAACTGTCTCACATCTTCCAACTCCAGAAATTGCGCCAGGGTTTGTGAACCAATTACCAATTCAGCTTGTTCGTCTTGTCGATCCAGACTACGCCGCCATATACTGTTTGCCGAAACGAAATAGACCTGCAAATCCGCTCCCACAGCCACCGCCGAAATGGTCTTATCCTCCGTGGCTTGAATCTCAAACAGCAAATCCATCGACCACTCTTCGCCAAGGGAAAAACCATAAACATCCTCATCGTCGGGATTGCTGAGATTGCCCTCGATCCCCACGGCCTTGGTCTGAGCGAAATACTCATTCAGGTTTTGCACCTCGCCCGGCTCATTAGGCTCCACCTCCATCACGACGATATCCGCCAAATCCAGAATCGAACCCCTGACGCCAGGCGCCCACTGCCCAAACACGAAGAAAATCAAAGCCATGAGTACGCTGGGCAGATTTTCCTGAATTATCCGATCATATTTTTTTAATAATTCCGAGGGCACGTTTATCTCCTTATTTTGCTGTATCTTACCAAAAAATCGACAGTTAGGACAGGTTTGCTTCAATTCAATCTTGGGGATTCCATTTGGCGCCGAACAGGGAAATTCTCCTAAATATATACATATCAATAAGTTATATCGACCTTCCTTCTTTTTTATTGATATGGTTCCTCCCAGTTTTCAGTTGAAAATCCCCTGTGACACTGCTACTATCGCACTAAATAAGAATGATACTGTATGCAACTTTATAAAGTACGGTTTAGGAAGTGGCGTACGTAAAAAGTACGTATGACCAAAACGAACAAGCATAATCAAAGTCAGGAAACGGCCATGCCGGAGTCGAGTTCGTCAGGAGAACCGGAAAAGGAGGTCCCGGTCGAGTCGGCATCGGCGGGGCAGAAGGAATTGCCGACTTCTGTGGAGCGCGCTGATACGACAGCGCAGACCCAGGAGTTTGTGTCCCGACTGACGGAACAGGAGCGAATGCTGATTTTGCTGCACCGGGAGTTGTACGAGAATTCCTGGCAAGCGATGTTGAACGACCTGCGGAATCGGCTGGACGGTAAGCCTTATATATTTAAGCTGGCCAACCGCATCGAGGATGACATCGCCCGCATTGAAAAATTACAATCCTTTGAGCGAGAGCATAATGTGAAATTATCCGATTTTGTGGAACCCCCTAAATCACACCCAGCCGATAAAGAGAGTTAAACCAATATAGTACCATAAACCGAGTGTAGTACGACCGACACCGCACCGGGGCGGGTGGGGCATTCGGTGTAACCTGCCAAAAATCTGGAACAATCCTATGCCCAAACAAACATCTAATTCGATGACATGGTGGTACCGTCTTTTCGCAGCAGCGGCCCTGACGCTTTCGATCCCTGGTATTTTCCCCGGCTGTCGCAGCGAGAGTCCGCCGGTCTCGCCGTCGCCGACATCGTCCCAGGCGGAATCGTCGGCGGTGGCGGAAAGTGCCGGCGCCATACGAGTGGCGGGTATTTCGCTGGATACACTACAAAAAGCCGATTTGCACTATGTCTGGTCGATGCACCTGCCTATGGGACGCGCTACCCAGATTAGACAATTTTTTTACCATAAGGGTCAACTTTTCGTCCTGACTGACGACAACGTTCTTTACGCCTATGACGGCGCTAAGGGTACGCCCAACTGGACGACAATTTTGTCGCCCTCGAAGTCTCCTTGTTCCCGAGCGCAGTTTTACCAGGATCGCTTATTATTTATGGTAGGCGAAACGTTCGTTGAAGTTAGACAAGAGGATGGGCAGATCCTGCGAAATATGGATCTCAAGTATTCGGTCACAACCTCCGTCGCGCGATCGAAGGATAAACTCTTCATCGGCAGCGGTAACCGCGTATTTTACGCTCTTCGACTCAAAGACGGGATCCCGATCTGGCAAAACGCCTGTAAGGATATTCCCATCGGCAACATTACCCTGACCACCGACATGGTGTTTTTTACGACCCGCGAAGATATGCTCTATGTTTCCTGGATGGACGAGCGGAGACTGGTCTGGAAATTTAAGGCAGACGGACCGGTACCCGGGATGATCGTGGACAATAATCAGTGCTTTCTTCCCAGTGAGGATACGAATTTATACTGTTTGGATCCCCGGCGAGGAGACATTCTCTGGAATTATATGGCGGGCGGCGCTCTGGAAGAACTTCCCGTCTTAAAGCAAAACGCCATCTATCAGCCGGTAGCGCTTAAGTCGCTGGTTTGCCTGGAGCGACAGCCGAATGATCCGCAGGGCAAGCTACGCTGGGAATTACCGGATGGGTATTGCCTTTTAGCGGAAAACGGCTCCGTGAGTTATTGCATGACGCTCCTGAAAGAGTTTACGGTAATGAGTAATGTCACGGGTAAAATGATTTTATCGTTCTATATTCCGAATATGGATCGCTATGCCCGCAACAACGAGGATGCCTTGATTTTCCTGGCATCCCAAGCCGGCTCTATCGTGACGTTAGCGCCGAATAAAATAGAAGGGATGGCAACACCTGCTGCTGCGCCTCCCGCGGAATCCGGCTCTACGGAATCTACGACCGAGCCGGCAACCGAAGGAGCGACGACAAACGAACCGCCGGCGCCGACCGGTACTGCCGGCAGCGATACGTTTTAAAGGTATCGTTGATATTACTCTTAAGTCCGTGTATGCTGGATTTCGGGGATATTTCCCTTTAGTTTGTTTAGTACGGTATTTGATGTAGGTAATATTCGTTCAAAGTTTAGGAAGGAATGTGAGAATCGTATGAGTACACAGGTAAAAATCAAGCGAGCCCTTATTTCGGTATCGGACAAAACAGGAGTGTTGGATTTTGCGCGATCCCTGACCCAGATGGGAGTGGAAATTATCAGTACCGGCGGAACCGCCCGGGCCCTCTCGGAAGGCGGAATCCAGGTTATTGGGATCGAGTCGGTGACGGGTTTTCCGGAGATGATGGACGGCCGTGTCAAGACGCTGCATCCGAAGATTCACGGCGGTCTGCTGGCCCTGCGCGATAAAGCCGACCATGTCGAAGCTATGCAGGATAATGACATCACGCCCATCGACCTGGTATGTGTGAATCTATATCCTTTTGAACAGACGGTGGCCCGACCCGGCTGCACTCTGGCCGACGCCATCGAAAATATCGATATCGGCGGTCCCTCCATGGTGCGCTCGGCCGCTAAAAATAATAAATTCGTGACCATCGTAACCAATCCGGATCAATACAATGCCATTCTTAAGGAAATGAAGACGAATAACGGTGCGGTCAGCGAAGCCACGCGGAGCGAACTGGCTCGCAAGGCGTTCGCCCTGACGGCGGCCTATGATTCGGCCATCAGCGCCTATCTGGCCGCCCAGGCCGGCGAGAAATTCCCGGAACGTCTCACTATCAGCCTCAAGCGGGGCGAGGAATTACGCTACGGTGAAAATCCCCATCAACAGGCGGCGTTTTATCGTTTAGCCAAAGAATCGGGCGAACCCTGCGTCGCCTACGCCAAACAACTCGAAGGCGGCAGACAGATCAGCTTTAACAACCTGATGGACACCGACGCTGCGTTTGAACTGGTCAAGGAATTCGATGATCCCGCGGTGGTGGTCGTCAAACACATGAATCCCTGCGGTTGCGCCGTCGATCCGGATATTGTCGAGGCCTATCGCAAGGCCTATATCGCCGATCCGATCAGCGCCTTCGGCGGAATTATCGCCGTGAACCGCCCCGTGACGGAAGAATTGGCCGACGCCATCTGTGAGTGCTACCAACGTTGGGGCAAGGACCTCGGCGCCGGCGGGTTCTTTGCCGAAGTAATTATCGCTCCGGAGTTTGATGCCAAGGCAGTGCAAATTATCCGCACCCGCAAACGCTGGGGACGCGAAGACGCACGGCTGCTGGAAACCGGCAGCCTGGATAAGGACAAAATCAATAAATCCGAACTGAACCTCCGCTGTCTGGTCGGCGGCGCACTATTGCAGGATCGCGACCTGGTAGGTTGGGAACCCAATCAGATCAAAATCGTAACCAAACGTCAACCTACCGGAGCGGAATTAACCGACCTCCAATTGGCCTGGACCGTGGTCAAGCACGTCAAGAGCAATACGATCGTACTGGTGAAAGATCGTGCAGTGGTCGGTGTGGGCGCCGGGCAGATGAACCGCGTGGACTCGGGGATGTTAGCAATCCGGCAGGCCAAAGAACAGGCCAAAGGTTCGGCGATGGCCTCGGATGCCTTCTTCCCCTTCCCCGACAACGTCACCCAGGCCGCCAAAGCCGGTATCGCCGCCATTGTTCAGCCGGGCGGCTCCAAGCAGGACCAACTCAGTATAGACGAAGCCGACAAAAACAACATGGCCATGGTCTTTACCGGCAAACGACACTTTAAGCATTAAAAAACAGTGATCCGTGGCCGGTGGCGAGCGTAATAAATAGAATCACAGACAGCCTCTTTGATTCCTATCAAAGAGGCTGCTGTTTTAAAAATTATCGATCAGCCATTTATCTTCAATCTGCTTGAGAGTGGCGTCCAGTTCCAGGGTATCACCGGCGAGGAAGGTGTGACCCTTCATGGTGAATTCCTTCTTAAACGTTGCCAACCATGAAACTTTTAAGACCCGGGGAGCTACTTCCGTAACCTGCACGGGCATCTCGGCATCGGGATCGAAGGACATTAACCACATCTTAAGATCATATTTGGAATTATCCGCATCGGCGTCCATAATTTCACGTGCATCTTCATAATCGACCCCTCCCGGCAGAAAGCAAGCCAGTACCTTTTCGGCGTCTCCCGTAGCGACCATTTTCATAAAGCTGTGGACGGTTGATTCGGGCGTACTCAGGTCGATTTCCGGCTCCGCGACGATTTCTGGGATTACTTCCGGTTCCTGCAGAATCGGAGAGGATGATTTGGGGACTACCGTCGGCTCTGCAGGTGTCGTATCTTCCTTTTTCGAAGTTTGTGAGCTTACCGGATCCACTGGAAGATTCTCTTTTTTCTTGATTGTCGTACGGGCGGGTGTCGGCCGGGATTGTCTGGAACGAGGTTTGTATTTATCTTGGCGTATCGGAGATTCCTGGACAGGTAACTTTTCCGGCAGTTTTTCTCGTTGACGGAATAACGCCACCCCGCACAATCCCAATACCACTACGATGGAAATGGTGATTATCTTGGTTTTACCCATAATGGCTAGAGATCCCAAGGTCGCTGCCGGAATCGAACCGGCACTGTGAGCCATACCGGAACCGATGACAGTTCCCGTTTGCGCTTGACCTATCAGGCTCATTTTACCTAATTCTTTCACTAAGATCATCGGCACGGCAATCGCGGAATTATCTAACATCATTGTCGTCAAGACCATAGAACTGATAACGATCCCCCGTTTTTCTAAAGCCCTGCGCAATTGTTGCAAACCGATATCGATCCGTCGGGAAACCGTTGCCTGCGAAATGTTCATATCGGCTGCGATGTCAGCTTGCGTTTGCTTTTCCAGGAAATGACATACGATAATTCGCCGCACTGGATTTTCCAGTTCCAATAAGGCCTCATCGATCAAGGGGGAGATTTCTTCCCAACCGACGGATGTCGAAGAGGGTTGATCGCGATAGGCGTGCCGGCGTTGATTGCGCCGGCCTTCCTTTCGGACAATATCGAGGGCGCGTCGTGTGGCCACCTTATGCAGCCAACCGGCGAGGGTGTCGGTGATTTGCCCGGCATGCCGGAACAATTGAAAAAACGTCTCCTGCGCCGCATCCGCCGCCTGGTGAGGATTTTGCAACACTCGCTGGCACGCACTGTAAACCAATCCGGAATAGCGACGAACAATTTCATCAAAGGCTTCGCTATCGCTTCGATCTAAAAATCGATGCAGCAAAATCGTATCGGATTCCTGATTCATGGGATATTCTCCCGGCAGATCAACTTTTCTACCATAGATATGTCGTTGCCGGGATAGAAATTATTCAACTTTTTTTACATAGCAAATGAATCAAGATTGTAACCGCAGGGGCGGATTCGTTCGGCTCAGGGAGTACTCCTCGAAATCAAATTGCGGAGGGTTTCGACGATATCCCCCAGCAGAAAGCCCGGCGTTTCTATTTCCCGACACGTAACGGCGCCGAGCCAGGTGCAGTGAATCAGAGTGGCCAGGGAGGCCGGTTCCAGATCATCGCGAATGGCAACAACCGTTTGAGCTTCACGAATCAGTTCTTCCCAGAAACGGATGAGAATCTCTTCGATTTCAGCAATCAACTCGGATTGTTCCCCGAGGCCTTGGGCCATTTCCAGAGACAAACGAGCCAGCAGCAGACAATTCTTCCAGGAGCCGGTTTCATTCAATTCCACCAAACGGGAAAACATAAAGGCCATTCGTGCCGCGGGATCGGCGACTTGACGTACCGGTGCAAACACCTGCTGTTCATAATCGGCCCGAAGTCTGGCTAAGATGGCGACGGCCAAATCTTCCTTGCTTTTGAAATGATGATAGAACGCCCCCTTGCTGACGGAGGCGTCTTCCAGGATATCCTGCAGGCCGGTGGCGAAGAAGCCGTGCAAGGAGAACTGGCGCATTCCGGCCTCGATAATTTCCTGGCGTGTTTTATCACCCTGCGATTTTCTGCCCATGCTGGATCCCTTACACTACTGGCGCTCTCAGCTTAGACGAAATCCCGGATGAGGTCAAGATAATGCTGGAATGGATCGAGATAATCGTTCTGGACCGGCCGTGCAGGAAGACATCCGGCTCAGATGTATTCGATTCGTTTGGAATATGACTACTCGCAGGATTCGGTATGTTTGTCGGTTTTCGTGTGCACCCAATCCTTGGCTTTATAGGCATAGAAGAGGGCCAGATCCGACGCTTTCTGGATCTTCCCGCAGGCGCTGTCCAGATCGTCGATCTGGGCCTGCTCATCGCCGTTGACCAGGATCGTCGGTCCGTACTTGCCCGGGACCAGAAAAAATAGTGTCGTCGCCACGCCGGCAAAAAACGCCAGCACCATGCGAAATAAGCCCCTACCTCGCTTTTTCATAGCTACCACCTCAGGTTAGATTCCTGCCCTGGAAAATAACCTCTACTATATACTTACTATGAAAACACCCTCTCGGCAAACCAACTACGCCTTATATCTGTCTCTTTCCTGCCCGCCTCTGACAAACCGTAACAATTGCACGGGTTAGGAAGTTTCTAATCCCTAATTCATACGGTTACAAGTTGTCAATTCGTGGTTGGACCGATAATCATAAATCCTAAACAAACATGCGTTTTACGCTTTTATAGGCTGCCGGCAAGAATAAGAATCAGTAAATTTGATTTTACTTTTTATTATGTAATTTTGATTTTTACTATTTGATATTTGATATAACGATTAGACCTCCAGAATTTCGTCCGTCTTGCTCTGGAGCACTTCGTCTGTCTGCTCAATGTATTGTTTGGTTAAATCGTCGATATCTTTTTTGCCCTTATCGCGTTCATCTTCCGTAAGAGTTTTATCTTTCTGCGCCTGGTCCAGCTTTTTATTGGCATCCCGCCGGGTATTGCGAACGCTGACCCGGGCCTGTTCGGCCATTTGTTTGATCTGCTGCGCCAACTGTTGGCGTCGTTCGCCGGAAAGCGGCGGCACCACCAGACGAATGATCCGCCCATCACTATTGGGCGTTATCCCCAGCGACGAGGCGAGGATCGCTTTTTCAATTTCTTTGATGCAACCGGGATCAAACGGCTTGATCACAATCAGATTGGCCTCCGGCGCCGACAGGTTGGCTAATTCTCTCAAAGGCGTGGACGCCCCGTAATAATCCACTCGAATCATTTCGACCAGAGCCGGCGACGCCCGACCCGTGCGGATCGTGCGAAACTCATTTCGTAAAAACGTCACCGCTTTCTCCATCTTCTCTTCGGCTTCAAAGGCGATTTCTTCTATATCCATGAGCTGTCCCTTAACTAGGAATCGCTGATAATCGTACCGACTTTCTCCCCTTGGACGACCTGGGCTATGGTGCCGCTTTGCAGTAAATTACAAACCACGATATCAATATGATTCTCCCGACAGAGAGAAATCGCCGAATGATCCATCACCCGTAAATTTTTTTCCAGGACTTCGCTAAAGGTCAACTTCTTAAAAAATTGAGCGGTAGGATCTTTCTTGGGATCCGTCGAATAGACGCCATCGACCTTGGTGGCCTTGATCAGCACGTTCGCCGCCAATTCCGACGCCCGTAGTGCCGCACACGTATCCGTGGTGAAAAATGGATTCCCGGTGCCGCCTGCCAGTACGACCACGCGATCGGATTCCAGATGTTTGATCGCCCGACGGCGAATGAAGGGCTCGCAAATAGCCGTGATGGACAGTGCCGATAGTACCCGCGTCGGCATACCCTGAGATTCCAGCACATCCTGCAACGCGATGGCGTTGATCACGGTGGCGAGCATTCCCATCTGATCCGCCGTGACGCGATGGACCGACGTTTGGCTGCTGAGCGTAGCGCCGCGTATAAAATTGCCCGCTCCAACCACGACCGCGGTTTGGACGCCCATCTGAACCAGGTCGTTAATCTGACCGGCTAAGCCCTCCAACGCCTCGCCTTCTAAGCCGAATCCGCTCTGATGGCAAAATCCTTCGCCGCTGATCTTCAGCAGAATCCGTTTATATTGCAAACCGCTCATGGATCTCTTGTTCCTCTTGAATGCTGGAACGATGTTAATATCGATTAAAAATTCTACTCCCTCTCCCGCATAATATCTATAAAAAAAGCCGCGATTTTTTCACCGCGGCTTCGCTATCCCTTGGCTCAGCCTACTTGCATCCGGCTGAACCGCTTCACCGTGAGTTTCCCCCCCGCCTGTTTGCCGACCTCCTCCAGCAATTGGGATACGGTCTTTTTGTCATCCTTGACAAAAGGTTGTTCCAACAGCACGTGTTGCTGGTACCATTTATTCATTTTACCCATCACAATTTTATCAATGATGTTCTCGGGTTTGCCCTGAACCTGCTCTGCGGCGATTTCCTTTTCCTTGGCTACCTCGTCCGCGTCCATCTCATCCCGCGTAACCGCCTTCGGCAGTGAGGCCGTAACATGCATGGCTAAATCGCTCGCTAAGGTTTTCACCTCGTCTTTGTCGGTAGCGGCTTCGTCCGCCTCGATCTGTAACAGAGTGCCGACCTTACCGTTGAAATGAATGTAGCAGTAGAGAATCCCGCTTCCCTCCAGATCAAAACGAGCAAAATCACCGATGGTGATCTTTTCACCGGTTTTACTAATAATATTATTTATGACCTCAGCCACCTTCCGGCCGTCTGAGGTCGTCAACTCGGATACGGCTTCCAGGTTGTCCGGTACGGCGGCGGCCTGCACTAATGCCTCCAGGATCAGATTCGCAGTCTGCTGAAAATCTTCGCTTTTCGAGGTGAAATCCGTCTCACTGCATACCATCGCCATGGCGGCTGTTTTTCCGTCCGCGCCGACCTTCCCGACTACGCGCCCCTCTTTGGTTTCCCGGCCGCCGCGTTTCTCCATAACGGCCATACCTTTTTTACGTAGTATTTCCACTGCCTTTTCCATCTCGCCGTTGGCTTCTTGCAGGGCCTTCTTGCAATCCATCATGGCTTGCCCGGTTTCATCCCGTAATTGCTTGACCAGCGCCGCTGTAATTTCCGCCATGGGATTAATTCTCCTTGTTTTTTCTTATAGGCTCTATTGGTCCCCCCGCGTTATACAGTATGACTTCCCCCCTATAGGATCCGCGACCGACGGGGCAAGAGGTTCTAAGAAGACTGGTCCGGTTCCGGGATGCCCATCGCAGCATCCTGAGCATCTGAGGGTGTCGAAGCCGGTTTCGGGGAGGCAACCTCCATCGTAGGTTCCGGCGCCGCGGTCGTTGCTTCCGGACTCTGTCCGGGATCGGCCAGAGTTTCGGCGGCGCGGGCCGTGGAGATGCGACGTGAGCGACGGGGGGCTTCCTCGGCACTTTCCGACTCCGTACGACCGGATTTGCCCTCCTGTATCGCATCGACTAATTGGGTCAGAATTAATTCGATGGCGCGCATGGCATCGTCATTACCCGGTATGGGGATATCGACGACATCCGGATCCGAATCCGTATCCATCAAACAGATCGTCGGAATGCCCAGTTTACGGGCTTCTTCTATAGCGTTATTTTCCCGACGGGCATCGACTACGATCAGCACGCCGGGCAGACGATCCATCTTGCGTATGCCGCCCAGGTTCCGCTGAATTTTGCGCATTTCCCGCCGCAGCGTGGATTCCATCTTCTTACTTTCGGATGCCATCAAGCCTTTGGCATCCATCTCTTCCAACTCTTCCAGACGACCCAGACGAGAGCGAATCGTCCGGAAATTCGTCAACGTCCCGCCCAGCCATCGCTCGATGACGTAGGGCATCTCGCAACGATTCGACTGTTCCATCACCGGTTGGCGCGCCTGACGTTTGGTACCGACTATCAGAACATCTTTCCCCGTGGATACAATCCTCGCCAGATATTTCCGGGCTCGCAACAGCCCCTTGAGGG
>CAZNQT010000024.1:0-19438 GCA_964574885.1 uncultured Pirellulales bacterium | reverse complement strand
CTCTCTTACTATCCGCTATTCGCTATCCGCTAATTATTAATGTCGATACAAAAACTCCTTGCTATTGATCAACGCCCAAACCAGATCATAAGCTCCATAACGGAGATTCATACCCTTGGTGTTCAGGTATCGCCGGGCGGCGTCCAGTTCGTCCGGCGTGGGAAATCGCGACAGAACGTTCAGATAAATCTGGTTGATTATCATTTGACGATTCCCTTTGGCAATCTTAAGCAGCCGGTTCAAACGCTGGCTTCGTTCGATCTTGTTTTGCACGTGAGTGGAATTCAGCAGGTGCAGCCGCTGGGCGTCCGTAGGTTCATTGTTACGTTCGGATTCCAGCCCCGTATCCCGCGACGGGCGGCCGAACATCTCCAGGAACTGACTGGTGATACTCCCGTCCGCCAGATTGATCGAACGATTTTCTTCCGGAATAAAGGTAAAGGGTTCTGGAATCGGACTCGAATAGCTTTCCCGCGTGCCGGAAAACCAACACAAAGCGTCGATCAGCACTTCCGCCTCCAGCCGACGAACCGGATAACACGCGAACAGAGTTTCGGCCTCGGGCTGCGTACTGTTCGGAATGGAGGATTGCTGATAGGTGCACGAGTTGAGAATCAGACGATAAATATGACGCAAATCATAGTTGGATTTGACCAGTTCCTGTTCCAGATAGTTCAGCACCTCGGGATGGACGGGTGGGTTATCCGGCCGAATGTCGTCCGGTTCGTGGATGATGCCGCGCCCAAAAAGCCACGACCAGATACGATTTACTATATTACGCGCGAACCAGGGATTCTCCGCTGTGATGAACCAATCGGCAAATACCTCACGGGGATCCTTGTCCGGCGGGATCTCCACCTTAGTGCCGTCGGGAAACACCGCCTGCAGAGTATCGGTGGCCGACGGATCCAGGTACACGATTTCTTCCTTCCACTCCGCGGTTTTTTTGTACGCCACCCGTGAAAAAAAGGCTTCCATACCCACACGCCTCTCCTCGGGCCACGTTTCTATCCGCACTCCCATGAACGTTAGCGCCACCGCCTTGGCGATGGCGGCGGGTTCCTGGCCTTGGATCGCGCGGTAGAAATTGACCTGCGGCACGCGAAAGTTGCTGCCGCTCGAGGTCAACAACTCGCGCACAAACTGATCGTAGGGCATATTATCCCGCAGGCAATCGTGTATCCAGCGGTGATACGCCTGCACCGCGTTCGGCCACAGATTGATCGGAAACTCCGCCTTCACTCGCAACAGATCGCACCATTTCAGCGACCAATAGTCGGCAAACGATTCCCGTTTGAGAAGATCGTTGATCAGTATGGCGCGCTTACCGGGACGGCGGTCCTGTAGGAATTGGCGAACCGCCTGCGGCTCGGGCAGCGTACCGGTCACGTCCAGATACACCCGCCGCACGAAGACTTCGTCGGAACACAGATTCGCCGGCTCGATCCCTTTCTCTCGCCAAGTCGCCCTTATCAGGGTGTCGATTTTATTCTTTGCTTTAAATTTTCTATTGCTTTCAAAAGGACGCACAACCCCCGATTCTGCACCCGCCGCGTACCGAACCGTCAGCAGCAGAGTCGCGACCAGCATGATTTTCAACACCGGTCTAAATCCAAAGCACCACTTGTATTTCATCATACTGCCTGCCTTTAGTATAACTCTCTTTATAGGCGTCATTTATATAAACGCAGCAAACAGGCGTTTTATTGCGTAAAACTCCTCCATGTTGGTATTATACCCGAAAACAGCCCTGTCGTCTCTTCTCCTGCTATGAAAATCTCATATAGGAAAATCGCGACTCTACTCAGACAAAGTTGGTGGTGAATCCAAGGTTTTGCATACAAATCTTTGGGATTTAACGCTTTATGGCGCCAGCATATATGGAAAAATATGGCTGCGATTCACCAAGATCATTTCCCATTATGCTGGTGCCTTCAAAGCGAAAATTCCACCAAAGAGCCGGGAGCGCCAGCGACCGGGTGTAGGAAAACGAGTGGCACCGCTAAACGAATCCACGAGCTTGGGGGTGGCTGGAATCCGTATTTTATGATTTTATTTGCGTTCCTTCTTAGTTATAGTGACTTTCTAGAGGCCTCAACGATGAAATATTTTATGCATTTTAAACCGTGTACTGCAATTATTGTTGGTGCAGCCATATCTTCTCTCATAATGAGTTGTGACAACGAAGAAAAACCTAATGATAATACTACAGCAAAAAATATTGAACCAGAAGCATTGTATAGAAAGGGCTGTGACATTGCAGATATCCCTAAAAATATTGTAGAATTTGCCCAAACCGTTTTGGATATAAACGCAAAACCTTGGGTTTATGATAATTTCGAATACGATTGGCTTACAAAGGGCACTGTCCATTATCTTGATGACAAAAAAATGAATAAACTTATGATTCTATATAGAGATAACAAATGTTATCGTTTGGACTGCACAGAGGGAATCTCGATTATTAATAAGATTCTACTTGATTATACGTTTCCAAATGAATATTTTTTCGATTTGGGGGAAAAATTGAATTTCCTAGATATTGTAACAGACCTTTATAGTAAACCATTTCATTTTATTACTACTAAACAAGAATGGCTTGCTTATGAAAAGAACTCTGAATTGCATTACTTGATGAAATCAGAAAAAAGCAAAGATGAATTCAAGAAATTCTGGGTGGATCCGAACTTTAGATTTGATGGCAATAAATGGGACGTAACTTATTACGTATTAACACCGCTCGGTAGCATTGAAAAATGGGATGTATCTGGGGAATTTTTTCCCGATCATCAGGTAAATAAAATACTGAATATTATCATCGAAGAAATGAAGCCGAAAGGCTCATATATTTATCCCCTGGTCGGATAAAGGGGACGGAAGAAATAGCAGGCGTACCTCGGACAAAAAGCAGGGCGGGCCATGCCCGCCATTTGATTGCTTGTTTCCATACGTCAAAAATCCGCGCTAATCCGTAACATCCGTGTTATCTGCGTTCTATTCTTTCTCCGAATTATAGCAGGTGTAGGACGGGCTTGTGACTTAAGTTTTGAGATTCAAGTTCATTAATTGGCGGGTAATTTCTGGGGTGATTCGTAGGCTCCGATATCGGTAGCGGCGCCTTGGGGAATTGCCGTTCCCTCTATATCTGTTTCCAAACCGATATTCTCACCTGCGTCAATACAGGGTGACTGGTGGTTTAAATGGAAATCATTTTTTGCGATGTCCACTATCATAGGATCCTGCGCTATAGAATGAACTTCTTTGTTTTGAGTGGTTTGATAGGAAGCAAATTGGTTCATGGTAAACTTCTGCGATTGCAGGCGGATCATAATACCGGAACTCTGATACCAGCAGTTGTGATCCATATTAAGCCTATGGATCGCATCGGCTGGCCAACTGGGGGCATAAAAGGCATTACCCTTTGCTTGGAAAAAAATATTGTTGCGGAGGTAGATATCATGGGCGGCAGCAGGGCTGGAATAAAAACACAAGTGACGACCGCTCGGGTCCGGTCGCTGGCGATGCCCCCAACCGTGTCCGGCGTTCACGCAGGTGTTATTATCGAAATAGATATTATGGGTGAGTGAATTTTCGGGCCGGTTCCAGTACTCGAAAGAATACTCACAATTCCAAATCAGGTTCTGACGATAGGTAATGTTGTACTGTTTGACGTTCGGTGCGTTGTTCTGATTGGTCAGAGCGGCATCGTAGATTTCCCAGAGGCGGCACTTCTCAACCAGATGATCGTGGGCATTATTCCAGAATTCGATGCCATTGCCGTAACGGACGGGGCGCCCATCCGCGGTGGTGAATTGATGACCGCCGCCAATATAGGAAACGTCGCAACGACGAACAATTAGATGGTGCGTATTACTGCAGCCAATGCCATGGGCGGCTCCGTAGCGCAGCGCCAGATCTTCGAAAGTGATGTACCTTTTACCGCCAACGGAGATGATATGTCGTTTTAATGCCAATTCAATGCTGGTGTAAAGCGTGGCAGGATTTTTGGGGCAATACATTTTGACCTGCTTTGCTTCCCGGTTATACCAGTAGTCTCCCTGCTGTTTCAGATCATCCTGCGACCATTTTTTGACGCCGGTAGATTTTCCCTCATTGAATATGATGTTACCGACATCGGTAGCATACGAGGAAACGGTGGTCCAGATATTTTCCTGTTCCCGACGCCAGTCATCCGGTTTGTTTGCACTGACGGAGCCAAGCAACAGAGGCTTTTCGCCGACTCCATAAGCACCATAGGCAACATGACCTGTTTCGTTGCCGCTGTGAGGAATCAATTGCCCGCGCCAGGTATCGCCCCGATGGAATCGGATCACATCATTGGGTTTCAATGGCCCGGTGTTGACACGTGCCAGACTCTGCCATGCTGTTTCAGGAGACTGCCCATCCCGTGCATCCGAACCCTGGTTGGAAACGTAATAGACTTTCGCATAGGTAGCCATGGGAAAAACGAACAGCAGGAGAATGAAAAACCTGCGTAGTCGGCTAAAATACATTCTATCGCGGGACTTGTCGTGAAGCTGATTTTTCTGAGACATTTCTTATCTGTACGTTCTTATTTACACCCCGAAAAAGGGAAAAGTTAAAAGTAAGAAATAATTCGTGAAATTCGTAGCAAAAATCTCTGTGACCTCTGCTTCCTCTGTCGCTACAAATAATACGTTACCTCCGCGTTCTATTCTTTCTCCTGGTTATCGCAGGCTTAGTCCGGGTTCGTGACTCAGTGGATGCGAATGGAGCCGTTATGGGTTTGGAGTTGCACCGTACCGTCGCCGTTGCCGATGACACCCTGAATTTTTTGTTTCGAAATTTCGCCCTGGACCTTGACGGGCAGTTCGGAATGAACGATGCCGTTGTGGGTGGAAAGACTCACCTGAGCGGATAATCCAGGCGGCCCGGTAAAGTGGATGCTGTCATTGTAAGTAACGGCGCGGACGTTGGGGGCGGAATTGGCCGCCTGGTTATATGCTACGATCACCTGGCCGTTATGGGTTTCGGCATTGAGATTGCCCCGAATATCCCGACATTCGATTTTTCCGTTGTACGAGATAGCCTCAATGGCCGCCGTTGCAGCGTTGACGGCCATTACCTTGACGCCGCCGTTATGGGTAATCACCTTGACCGGTCCGGTTATCTCCTGACAGTCGATATCGCCGTTGTGGGTCTCCAGGGCGACCGCGCCCTGAATCTGGAGGCAAATCACCTTGCCGTTATGGGTTTTACCGTTGATATCGCCCTGCAGGTCGGAAATCTCTAGTTTTCCGTTATGGCTGAGGGCATGGAGGGAAGTCTGATGGGGAGCGGTGATGGTATAATCCACGCTGATCGAGTGTTTTTCCGTAGTGACCGGTTTATCTAACTTTATTATTAGCTTATGGTTAGCTTCCTGGAGCAGAATTTGGGTTTGTTTTGCAATTTTTTGGGCGATCTCCTCGGTTTCGGCGCGGACCTGGATTTTGGCTTCGACGCGGCACTGCTGGGTATCGGCGCCCCGGGCGACAATGGCGCCGTTATGGGTTTCGACCTGAATCAAGGCACCGGAAGCGAGGGGAACGATATGATCTTCGGCCTTTTCCCATTTGGCTTTCAGATTGACGCCGTCGATATAGATACAGCCGCCGATCAGGATAGCCGCGGTCAGCAGAATACTGACTGTGAGAAATTGTTTTGATGACGGTTTCATATCAACCACTCCTAATTTGATATAAGTGACTAGTATAACAGGCTTTCGATTCATTGTCCCGTCAAATCCATTACGGATTTGCCGGTTCCTCCGAGTGCTCCTCCACAATGACATTCCGGGTATAGTCCACGCAATCACCCCGCTCGGCGATAGCGTCGAGGACTCTTAGTCTGCTGCTTTCCATCATCAGGCTGTTAAGTCGTGCGAGTATCACTCTTTTAGTCGTACAACCGAAAGCGGGATTTCGGATTAAAACCAGAAAAATTTCTTCCCGCTCGGAATCCATCATGAGTTTTCGGACAGCGGTTTTGACCAGGTACACCTGGGCCGGTTCGGAGAGGGCGTCCCGCTGGGCGATACGGCGGTAACCGGTAAGACGGTTGGAACTCATCATGAGTTTGCCGACGGCATCGATCTCGGCGATCTCGTCGGACGCCGAAGAATAATCCAGGCAATCTTCCGGGTAGTCCGGACAGTCGCGGCAATGACTTTTAGAGGCGCCGATGACGACGCAGCCCGACAGGGCAGCAGCAAGCAAACAAGTTCCCAATACTGATAATACGGATTTCATACTATTTCCTTTCGAGGATATAATACGTACGCTCCTGATGGCGAACCTATACGCAGGAAGCGCACCATTTACCATCAGGCTAACCGGTTTGGCGTCGGGGGGTACGGGTTAGGGATTTCGAAATCCTCTTTGTTGTCTTTGCTTCTGGACGACTTTCTCGGCGACCAACTCAGCGAATTTTTCCCGCTCTTTGATACAGGGGCACTTTTCTTCGGCATGGACGGCCAGGCATCCTCCCAGGGTCGTAGCGCAAATAAGGAACATACCCAACAAAATTGACGTGACTACCTTTTTCATATCCTGCCCTTTCAATTAGGAATACAGTAGGTACAGAGAATCTCTGTGTCATCTCACCCTTGACGTAAAAACGATACGTTCATTGAATATAGACGTAGGAGAAAGGGGGAGGTTAAATAAAAATTTGGTTCTTATTAAAAAATGGATTACAAGCAGCCGCTATCGCGGCTGGGATTTATCGCCTTGAGGGCACCAGCATAATCAAAATGGGCGGCATCCAAAGGGAAACCGCCCTATGTTGTACGCCACCACTGCGTCGCTCGGGTTGCTTCCCAGCGTTGTCCTGTCCTCCGCAATGGTAATCCTATGATGCAATCCATGCTGGCGTCGTAAAGCGCTAAATCCCGAAGTGTGGCAAATATAACGAAGTGAATGGCTTAAGTTAAGACAACGAATCAGTGATATGGAAGACAATATGTATTCGCGAAGAGGACGTGGGCGCAAGGAGAGCACCCTCTCGGTGGCGGGAGGGTGCACTTGCCTAGGGATAGAATATGACTTTTTTAGATTCTATTTAATCCCTGTATCCCACGGGACTAAGGTAACACGGCCAAAATGGCCGTGGCACCCTCTTTGGGGTAAAATATCACTTTGCTGTCCTACGTAAATGGCGATTTCCAGTATGGAAACGGCCTCGTGGGGCTATTTTACGTTATTTGGTTACCCACTCTCAGAAGTGATACACAATCCAAACTCCGGCGATGATTCCAACTACCAAAATGGAAGCTAAACAACACTCCTGGATATGCGGTTTGATCAAGTCTCGTACCTGTTTGACTTTTTCTTTCATGATAAGGCCCCCTTATCAGTTTTTAGTTTTCTCTCCCATGAGGCGCGCTTCGAAGCGTGCCGCCCTGAATCTTTTTTCACACTTGCTCCTCAAATAGAAGACGTAATTTCAGGGGGAAAGTTTCAAAGAAATATGGTAAAAATTTTGTAAATGTATATCGGACCCAGGCGGAACGGGTGTAAAGTATCCTCCGGGCAATACTTCCATGGATCGTAAGATTTTTAATAAAATATTCTGAACAGAAAATTTTTATACTCAGGACATCTTATGGGAACACCCTATAAACGGCGCGTTTTCCCAAATGGAAAAGAAGGAGAAGAACGCACAAAAGTAATCATTGGACTCATCGATTCCGTTTATATATCGCGTCGCCAAAAACACACCAGAGCCAACGTGACGGCAAGGACCGTCAACAGTCCGTATCCCGCCATGACTCGGCTCAGGGAAAAATCATCGAAATCTCGACGTTCGAAGAAACCCGGTTCGTCGGTTTTACTCTCTCGTTCCTGATCTTTCGAAACATTCGGCGGGGAAGATTCTTGCTGAGACGATTCGGAGAGGTTTTTGGGGGCGGTATGGTTTGCTGCATCATCCGGCGCGGTATGCCAGGACTGACGCAGTTGCACGGTTAGCGCCTGATTCAAGCTGAGCGGCGAGAATTCTTCCAGAGAAAAGAGGTTCAAGAGGAAATTAACAGGAGTCCATATAAAGATAAGTACGACGACGGCCAATAGAGATTTCCGTAAAAGAGTTCCCATGAGAAATCCCAACGACAGCAGGAACATGAGAACGAGTCCCACGGCCATCAGGGTGGTGACGATGCCATAGAAGGTTACGGTATCCTCCGCCACCGGTCGTTTGGCAAAGGTGACCAGTATAATCGCCGGCGTCAGTACTGTCAGGTACACACCTACCACAACTACCATCCGCGCCGACCAGGCCGCCAACAGGTATTCATATCGCGTCACCGGGCGGCATAAAATACTCTGTGCCAAGGTTTCGGCGTGGGATCCGGATAAGGGAGTGACGCCCAGGATCATAACGATTACGAACCAGGGGAGGACCAGGAAGGGGAACAGCAGGCAAGCAATCATCGGTGCGTTCGTTAATCGGGACCAGTTTGCCGCGAGCAGAATCAAGGTGAGCACTATAGTTACTGTAGCCCATAACCGAACCAGACGGCTCTTGTATAACGTGCGCCACTCATAGTGGAGAATCGCCAGGTAGGGCATCATCCGGCTTCCGGACTTCCAGGTTATGGCGTTGGAATCCATGGGCTTCATCCTCCTGCAATAGTTGAAGGTAGGCGTCTTCCGTCGTATTTTGACTGGAATGGATGGACTGGAGCGAAAGGGTACTAGCATCGATTCGCTGTAAGACTTCCGCTAACGCTCGGGCACGACTGTGTTTTTCCGCGATACGAATCCATATCGCCTGATTCGCCTGCAACCGGGCTTCAATCCCTTCCAGATGGTTGATTTCCTGCGTTAGAAGCTTGATATCACTTTCGGGTCCTTCCAGTTCCAGACCGATATCGTCCCGTCGCAATCTTCTTTTCATATCCTGCATCGAGCCGGTAAAAATCATACGACCTTCGTGCATCACCCCCAGGTGGTCGCAGACCTGGTCGATATCGTTGAGAATATGGGTGGCGATAATGATGGTTTTGGTCTTACCGAGATCCCGAATCAGGTCCAAGGTAAATCGCCGGGCCGACGGGTCCAATCCTGCCGTGGGTTCGTCCCAAAGCAGTAAAGGGGGATCGGCGATCAAGGAGGCGGCGATCCCCAAGCGAGTGCACATCCCGGTGGAAAAGGTCTGGATTTTCTGATCGGTGGCGTTCAGCAAACCAACGGCGCGCAGCAAGGAAGAGATACGCGGCTTGCGTACCTGCCGGGGTAGCCGACACAATTTCCCCAGCAGTTCGAGGTATTCGATCGGCCGCAGATTGCCCGGCAGCTTCGGATAGGTTGGCAGGTATCCGATCCGGGTGCGAGCAGAAACGGCATTGGGTCCACACGACTTGCCAAATACCTCCGCTCGTCCGGCCGAGGGTCGCTGCAGACCCAATAGCAGGCGAAATGTGGTCGTCTTGCCTGCACCATTAGGGCCCAGAAGACCGAAAACAGACCCTTTCGGAATTTCCAGGTTCAGATCGTTGACGGCAATGAGTCGCTGCGAGTAAATCTTCGTTAGATGCTTAGTGCAGACTGCTAATTCCACCTTGTGCTCCTAACCATATCCCTCACAATAAAATATACTTAGGTTATATGACATATTCTAGTTTGAAAAATGGGAATGTAAATCTGTAAAAGTACTTGACTTAGTGAAGCGCGCGTCGTATAATTCCGATGTATATGGTAGGAATTGCGGTTTATTCTAACCCATTGCTATAAAAGGAATTCAGCTATAAGAGAGGTTAACCATGGCGAAATATTTTGCAGACAATTCATTTAGTATCGGGAAATCCCCGCTGGTGAAGTTGAATCGGATCGGGGCGGGCAGCGGAGCGACGATTCTGGGTAAAATTGAGGGTCGAAATCCGGCGTATTCGGTGAAATGCCGAATCGGAGCGAGTATGATCTGGGATGCGGAGAAGCGAGGACTGCTGAGGCCGGACAAGGTGATTGTGGAACCGACCAGCGGCAACACGGGGATTGCCCTGGCGTTTGTGGGGGCGGCACGGGGACATAAGGTGATGCTGACCATGCCGGAAACGATGAGTATGGAGCGGCGCAAGGTGCTGATCGCCCTGGGGGCGGAGTTGATATTGACCGACGGGACGAAAGGGATGCCCGGGGCGGTGGAGCGGGCGGAAGAAATCGCGGCCTCCGATCCGGACAAGTATTTCCTGCCGCAACAATTTAAGAATCCGGCGAATCCGGCCATTCACGAGGAGACTACCGGACCGGAGATCTGGGACGATACGGAGGGTGAAGTGGATGTGCTGGTTTCCGGGGTAGGAACGGGCGGTACGATCACAGGAGTGAGCCGTTACCTTAAAAATACCAGGGGGAAAAAAATACTTTCCGTCGCAGTGGAGCCGGCGGATAGTCCGGTGATTACCCAGAAGCTGGCGGGTAAGGAGTTGCAGCCGGGGCCGCATAAGATCCAGGGGATCGGTGCCGGTTTCATTCCGGATGTGCTGGACCTTTCCATCGTGGATCGGGTGGAAACCGTGACGAATGAAGAGGCGATCGAGTACGGTCGTCGGCTGGGACGTGAGGAAGGTATCCTGGCGGGTCTCTCCTGCGGGGCGGCGACGGCTGTGGCGGAGCGGTTGGCCAAAGAGGAGGAGTTCAAAGGCAAGACAATCGTGGTAATTCTACCGGACGCGGCGGAACGGTACCTGACGGGGCCTCTGTTCGAGGGGATGTTCAAGGAAGTGGAGTCGGCGAAGGGAAGCTAGAAATAGCGGATAGCGTAGAGCGGATAGCGAATAGGGTAAAAATAAGTTCACGGTTCACAGTTCACGGTAAAAGAGTAGATGAGTAAATGGGTAAATGAGTGGATGAGGAGTTTACAGTTTACAGTTTACAGTTTGCGGTTATGGCGCCCTGATCCATTTCGTGGTTAGGTATTTCGGCGGATGAGGAGGAGGGTCATGTCGTCGGATTGGGGGACGCCGACGGAGAAGTTGCGGACTTCGTCAATAATGACCCGGGTGAGGTCGGTAGGGGAATTGCGGGAAAATTCCTGAACCAGGTTTTTCAGACGTTCGTCGCCAAACATTTGATGCTGTTTGTCAAAGGCTTCGGTAATGCCGTCGGTGTACATAACGATCATATCGCCGGGTTGCAGCGTTTCGCTTTCCAGGTGATATTCGACGCCGGATTCGATAGCGAGAGGACAATTGCCAATTCGTAGATTTTGGACGGAGCCGTTACGAACGAGCAGGGGCGGATTATGACCGGCGCTGGCGTAGGTGAAATGATGCTGCTGATAATCCAGGGCGGCGCAAAACATCGTGACAAAATCACCTGAAGGGCCTCGTGCCGAAATGAACGTTTTGTTTACCAAGGTCAAAATTGATTCGGGGGTCATTCGATTCAAGGCGGCGGCATGGGCGATCCCGTGGGTTTCGGTAATAAACATGGCGGCGCGGAGACCTTTGCCGACGGCGTCGCCGATCATCATCAGTAAGCGGCCCGAATCGGTGAGGAAGAGGTCGTAAAAATCGCCGCCGACTTCACGGGCGGGGTGCGAGACGCCGGCGCACTGGTAGCCGGGGACGTCCGGCGCTGCCTCGGGGAGAATGCTCATCTGAACTTGGCGGGCCAGATCCAGTTCGGTAGCGAGGCGTTCTTTTTCGGCGGTGGTCTTGCGCAGAATCCGGACATTTTCCGCCAGTTCCCGGCTGATGCGATTCAAGGTATGGCCGAGATAGCCGAGTTCATCGCGACCCCGGATTGGAATGTTTAGAATTTTATCGGGATCGGCCTCGGTTTCATGGACGTGCTCGGCGATGGTCAGGACGCGTTCGGTAATGCGACCAGCCATGGCACAGCCGACAATGAGACTGCCGAAGATCGCCAGGTTAATCAGTAAGGCCACCGACCTGGGGATATTGGCAAGCACAACGGCGCGACCTTTTTTCGCAGACGTGAAGCGAATAAACCGCCAGCCCAGCCGTTCAATGTAAGCCTCACATACATTCCAGTGTTTATTATTCACCTCTATCTTATAGGTCGGTGCAGCCGGAACGGGATTGTCAGAAACCGTATGTTGCCAATCGGGGATCTGCCAGGTATCCAGTTCCGGCGGCGTATCGCGATACAGGATATTTTTACGACGGTCCAGGACAATCAGATATCCGCCCACGGCAAATTTCTGCATCAATGGATTATCCATGCGCCAATCACACAAGCCCGTCAAGACCTGGTTCGGGCGCGATTGGAGTCGCGCTACGGCGCGGATTCCCTCCGAAGGCGTCTGATTGGGGAGATATTCCGACAAGAAAATCACAGGATAATCGAGAACATTTTGGAGGATCGTTTCCGGGACGCGGGCTTCGATTTTTTCCCGGTCGGCGAATTTCAGATCTCTAAAGGCATACGGAATCCGGGCCCATTGCTGCACCATGTCAAGCTGCTTCCGAGAAGAGATATTGGGACGATCGAGTTTGGTAACCCAGTTACGCATGAGCAATTCGTGGCGGTCGATTTCGTCCCGGATGATTCGGGTGACGCCTTGATTGGCCTGGTGCGCCATCATTTCGGCGGAACGCATGGTATCGATCACGGACCAGATAGCCACTATCGTAAGCGGGAAGATCCCGGCGAGTTCTACCAGAAGGATTAACTTGGCTATAATGGGAATATCATTGAAGCGCATGTGGTGCATGTTTTTCAGAGATCCGCTGGACCCGCCCCAAAAGGACTGACAGAAAAAAGGTCCCCGGATAATAATCGGCGAAGCGGTCTTGAGCAGTGCGGGAACCAGGACTAGGCAGGGTAGGCCATTACCGAGGAGCCACATAGGTAGTTTTTCCGCCCAAAAAGTAAGGACAACATGGTCCGGATATTTATGATAAACCCAATTCGCCAGGGAACTTAGTTGGATTTCTTCGATGGGGCGATCGGCGACTAAGGGGTAATTTTCCGGGATGCCGCGGAGAGTCGATTCACCGACGCCAACTAGTGCCCCTATGAAGTTAGCGAGGACACAACCGATTAGAAGGGCGCCCAGCCAGTCCCTTCGGGAACGTAGGCGGGGATCGAGTCTGCGGGAGCGAAACCACAGAGCGGCCATCACGGACTGAATGATATTGGCGGGGACAAATAAAAACGCGGATTCAGCGAAAATAGCGTTCCCGATCATGGGGCCGATCACACAAGCCAAGACGCCATAGATACCGAACCAGATGGGCAGGACAATCTGGAGAGCGGCGGCAGGCCAGAAGCTGGTGATCGCCGTCAGATCGGAGGAAAAATTGACCGTGCCCAACGTTGCGGTGATTGCGACCAGAATAAGCAGAAACATCGTGAGTACGATAAACCGTCGGTGGAAGGCGATCCGTTGATCGGGGAGTAAGCGCCAAACGGCATCGGCATCGACAGGGTCCGGTCTGAATAGTAATGGTTCCATAGTTGTAAGGATTCGCTTGACAAATTCAATACATTCAAGCGGAGGAAATACTAGCAGAAACCTATGATTAAAGAAAGCCGCAATTTCCAGGAATTGTAGGAAACGACATGATACCTCAGAGAAAACGACAGCGTTTTCAGGGTTAAAAACGGCGATTTGATATCGTTTTCCATTCCAGAAGTGAATGCTTTGCTTAAGCAGAGAGTGAATATGAGCCGATAACAATGTACGTATAAGAAATATGATATGATCCTTAGCGGAAAGAAAGATCATGGTACTGGCGAAAACAAGTCCGATAACCATCCGAATCGTATTCATAATCCTCCTAATCGTGCTGCTATGCTGCGGGTGTCACAGGCGGGTGGAATATACGGCCCGGGACGAGTCTAAATATTTCAAGCCCACGGTGGCGGTGATGAGTTTTGAGAACCAGGCGCCGATGCGTATGCGCTGGAACCTGGAGGACGGTCTGGCGGATCAGTTGATCGACCGACTGTTGAATACGCACCGGTACATTGTGCTGGAACGACAACAGCTTCATGCGATTTTGAAAGAGTTGCGGCGCTCGCAGGATGATCGGTACGGTAAAACCGGTCCGACGGAGTTAAGCCGGCTCAAGCACGTGCGGTATCTGGTCAAGGGAACGATCACCGATTTCGGACACGTGGAGAAGGTAGGGAGTATTCGGCGGTGGTTAGGGAGTAAAAGTTACGCCACGGCAGCGGCGACGATTTACGTGATCGACGTGCAGAACGGTCAGATTATCGCCTGCGAAAGTATCGAGGCGAGAATTGCGGATTCCCAGAGCATAGAAGAGGCGAAATATCAAGGGATGGCGTTCGGCAGCTTTACTTTCTATCGCACGCCGCTGGGTGAGGCGACCGATGAATTGCTGGATAAAATCCTGCGTGTCGTCGCCGACACCATCGCCGAACAACCCTATCAGCCGAAGATTGCGTCTATCGTTAACAATCAGGTGGTCATCAACGGCGGGCGGGACCGCCGGATCAAACTCGGCGCCGAATATGTAGTGCGCCCCCGGTCGCAGGTGATCTTCGATCCGGATACGGGGGATCTGCTGGGGCATATCACCGGGGATACCATCGGTCGTTTGAGGGTGACTCAGATCACGAACCAGTATGCCATAGCGGAAATCCTGGAGGGGACGGAATTCCAGCCGGGCCAGACATTGTTCAAGGCGGCGCCGGAAACGGCGCAAAGACCCGTGGTACACAGCAACTATTAAAACGGATTCCTGGTTCCTCGTTTCAAGTTTATATTTGGTAACATTGATCTATACTGAAAAATAGCTAATCAATGATGTGCGCAAAAGAAATCTTCCGATAACAAATATACGTGTTTAAGTTTTATATTTAGGCTTAAGGATAAACCCTATGGAAATGCCCCAAACGTTCGAACAATTTCTCACCAGCGAGAGTGTTTCTCGACCGCTGGATGATTTTGTGATTAACCTAGTGCTGGCGTGCGCGTTGGCGTTTCTCTTGAGCCGGGTGTATATCAAGTGCGGCAACTCCCTCTCAAACCGGAAACATTTCGCGAGTAATTTCATACTGTTGACCATGACCACAATGTTGATCATCTCGGTGGTCAAATCGTCATTGGCCCTGTCGCTGGGTTTAGTGGGAGCCCTGTCGATTGTGCGTTTTCGGGCCGCCATCAAGGAGCCGGAGGAGTTGTCATATTTATTTTTGGCCATCGCCATCGGGCTGGGTCTAGGCGCCGATCAGAGATTGGTGACGCTGGTCGCCTTTGCCATTATCGTCGCCGTGATCATTTTGAAAAAGTATAAAAACCGAAAAGCCGAGAATCAGAACCTGCACCTAACGATTTCCAGCCATAATCCTCGCAAGATAACGCTGGGGGAGATGGTTGCCG
Organism: uncultured Pirellulales bacterium; assembly: GCA_964574885.1. Taxonomy (GTDB): domain Bacteria; phylum Planctomycetota; class Phycisphaerae; order Sedimentisphaerales; family SM23-30; genus JAFGFX01. Next base: position 4,096 of record CAZNQT010000024.1, on the reverse strand, counting down.
TTTTGAAAAAATACTGTACGGCGATCGACTTGAAGCGTTTTGATGAAACCAAAGAACTTCTCGAAGCGGCCTTTCTGGTTGAGTTTGACAATCTGGAAAACCTTCAACGGGGCAAAGACGAACTCCAAAGCCTGAATGAGCACGTTCGAGTTGCATTTTTGGATAATAAGGTTCTGCACTAAGTGATTATCAAGTCCTCTCAAACCGAAAACACTCGTAATTTGCTGAGGTCATTGTGGCGGCGGCGCCGTCGTCGGTGGCTGATCTCTGCCTGCCTGTCCTGTGCGTTGATCATTCTGATCGCCCTGCCTAGTTTTTATTTCGGTATGTTTATCAAAACGGAAGACTCGTTGCGTTCATTCACCTTTCGCAGTTGGGGATTGAGTTTGCTGCGGCATAAGCTGGGCTTTATCCCGAATCATCTCAAGAGTTATTTTGCTACGTGCGAACGGATTGACATTGACGTAAAATACATTGATTTTCAGCAGCTCGCGTTCCAACGAAAGTTGGCTTTGGAACATGGCTCAGCATATCGAATTCATCCGGAAAACCGCGGATACGTTCCTGCCAAGATCAGGTATAACGGCGACAGTTATCGCGTCAAAATTAAACTCAAAGGCGGCCAATCCGACCACTGGGCTGACGAAGAGAGATGGTCTTTTAAGATAGAGCTCAAAGACGGCAAAACCATTATGGGCATGTCCAATTTTGCCTTGCAGCATCCCTGGACCCGCAGCTTTATGAACGAATGGCTACTCCATGAACTATTGCGAGAACACGACTTGATCGCCTTACGCTATGATTTCATCGATCTGACGCTTAACGGTCGTCATTTGGGCATCTACGCCTTGGAAGAAAATATGGGAAAGGCGTTAATCGAGAATAATCGCCGTCGCGAAGGGCCTATTGTTCATTATAATACCGATGTAATCTGGTCGGGTGTATCCGATGTATCGGCATACTTTCACAACTCGGATATTACCGCTTATGAATCAGAAAAAATCAGCAACAATCCCACCCTTCGTCCGCAGTTCGAGCAGGCTCGAAATTTACTCGAATGCTTCCGTACCGGTCGGCTTGCAACCCACCAGGTATTTGACATTGATAAAATGGCTGAGTTCATGGCCATTATTGATCTGACGGGTCATCATCACGCCAGCGAATTGTATAACCTCAAGTTCTATTACAATCCTATAACATCCCTGCTCGAACCGATCGGATACGACAACCAATATATTCTGGCCCTCAAGCAAGAGGGGCTCCTGGGCGCCAACCGGAAAATCGGCCCAATAGACACCGAAGCCAAAGAGGCCTGGCAATGGCACGCCCGACTCTTTGCCGACCGGGAATTTTATAACCGTTATATCAGCGCACTGGACAGTATTGCCGACCGGGAAAAGCTAGATGATTTCTTTACCCGGATCGATAGCGAATTCCAAAATAAAATAAACATTCTCCATAAGAGCTATCCCTGGTACTACTTTGAAAATAAGGCCGTTCTCTATGATAATATCAGCTATATCCGAAAGGTGCTTGATTCCACTAAAAATTTACAGGCCTATTTAAAATCCAGCGCGCCAACTTCCGGCCATATCGATCTGGAAATTGGCAACATCTGCGACATACCCCTGGAAGTGACCGGACTTACCCTAGGACCGCACGGTCCGTTTCGCCCTCAACGGGAAATCACCCTGCAACCTGGCGCCTCCGGTCGCCCTGTTGACTATTGCACGGTTTGCTTTGCTCTCCCTGCCAACCTGACATCCGACGATCCGAATCTGGCAAATATGGAAGTCAGGTATCGATTCCCCGGCGCCGCACGCTTTAAAACCGATACGGTTCACCCCTGGCCCCGGCTGGACGAGACGTTTGTCAAGAATGATCTCATTCGCCAAAAGCCCAATCACGACCAATTTGATTTTTTGACGGTTGATGCCGCGAACCATACGATCACCATAAACAATCAGTCCTCCGTGATTACGATAAACCGTAATGTAATCCTGCCGGCCGGATACCGCGTTATCTGCCCGGCCGGGACCACCTTGAATTTGACCGATTCGGCCTGCATACTCTCCTTCGCGGCGTTGGTATTTCTCGGCACGTCGGAACGTCCCATTCTCATCCGATCCTCCGACCATACCGGTCAGGGACTGGTCGTTATGAAAGCCCAAGCCCCATCGACTCTACAGTATGTCCATTTCGATAACCTGTGCTATCCCCGCCAATTCGATTGGGAGTTGACCGGTGCGGTTAACTTCTACGAGTCAACGGTCTGTATTTCACATAGTCAGTTTACGGGGAATCATTCCGAAGACGGCTTGAATATCATCCGCAGTACGTTCAGGCTGGAACACTCCTTGTTTGAGAACACGTTCGGCGATGCCTTGGATGCTGATTTTTGTCAAGGCCATATTGTCCATACGAATTTTCTTGATTGCGGTAACGACGCCATCGACGTCTCCGGCAGCGAGATACAACTGCATCATATTCTGATCGATCGTGCCGGCGATAAGGGGATCAGTGCCGGCGAGCGAAGCCGCATCGATGGGCAGATGGTCGCCGTACTCCACTCGGAGATCGCCTTGGCCGGAAAGGATACCTCCGGCATTATGATTAATAATGTCGAAATCGCCGACTGCCGGATCGGCATAACGGCTTTCCAGAAAAAAAGCGAGTATGGTCCCGCCTTTATCCGAATTCACGACCTGAAAAATAATAGCAGCACCATTCCTTATCTGGTGGAAGAACGCTCCGTCGTATGGGTGGAGGGCAAGAAAATCTCACCCGACCGTAAAAATGTTAAGGATATTCTTTATGGCGTCGAATATGGCAATAGCAGTAAGCAGTTACCGCTTTGAACGTAAATTTGCCGTTACCGAATTATCGGCCCATGAAATCGTTAGTCTGATCGAGCGGCACCCGGGCCTTTTCAGCAGGGCGTATCCATCTCGGTTCGTCAACAATATCTACTTCGACACGCCTGATTTGAAAAACTACTATGACACTCTCAACGGCGCCGCCGACCGGATGAAAATCCGAATTCGTTGGTATGGCAACCTGTTCGATCCGATCCACAAACCCGTTCTGGAACTTAAAATTAAAAAGGGACTTCTAGGCACAAAACAAACCTACCCGCTGGTTCCTTTTATGATGATTCGTGAGGGATGGGAAGGGAGCGAATTAGCATCATTGCTGCAAAACGAAGATCTTCCGGGCAGTCTCAGGTTGCCGCTTCATGGTTACCAACCGGTGTTGTTGAACCGTTATCATCGCGGCTACTATCGCTCCGCTGACGGCAACTATCGTATTACCCTCGATACGCAATTGGAATACTATGGCGTTCATTCGGGGATGAATTATTTTTTACAGCGCCACGTTGATAGAAGCGGCTGCGTTCTGGAGCTGAAATACGATCAGATCCACGACGGAAGCGCCGCCGATATGGCGGGATACTTCCCCTTTCGCATGACCCGAAACTCCAAATACCTCACCGGCCTGGAAGCCCTATCCCACTTTTCCTATTCCTGACACCATATATATCCTATAATTTTTCCCTAGTCGTGCTCAGGTTCGTTTTGATTTTTCGCTTTACAAGCGTCGCGGTTTCACGTATAAATCTTACCCCGGTATTAGGATGAAAAACCGGGACCTGGATCAGAAAGGGAAAGGGCTAAGCGATGAAAATCAGTAAGACGGCTCAATCCGTGTCCGCTTCGGTAACGATGGCGGTAACGGCGCGGGCCAAACAACTCAAGGCGGAAGGGGTTGACGTGGTCAGTTTCGGGGCTGGCGAACCCGATTTCGATACGCCGGATTTTATCAAAGAAGCGGCCAAGAAAGCCCTCGACGCCGGCGCCACGAAATACTCGCCGGCGGCGGGAATCCTCGAATTGCGGGAAGAGATCGCTAAGAAACTCAAGAATGAAAATAATCTGGAATACTCCGCCAAGCAGATCGTGGTGACCTGCGGGGCCAAGCATGCCGTCTATGAAGCAATTCACGCGATTGTCGATCCGGGCGATGAGGTGCTGATCCCCACACCGTACTGGGTGAGCTATCCGGAGATGGTGAACCTGGTCGGCGGGGTGCCGAAGAT
>CAZNQT010000023.1:0-19567 GCA_964574885.1 uncultured Pirellulales bacterium | reverse complement strand
GAGCGAGTCGAAGCTGGCGGTGACTACTACGAGACCGCTGTGGCGTTGGGCGGCCATGGCGGCGACCATGTCGATCCAGGCGACGATCACGCCCCCGAACGCCGTCCCGTATTGATTGGCTTCGTGCGGCATGAGAATATAGCGCGACTCAACGACACTTTGGCGAGGTGTTTTAGCTTCCAATTGGCTCATGAATCCACTCCTGAAAATTATTATTTAGACAGGATAACAGGATATATCTAAGGAAGGCAACCTCTAAAATTTGATTTGTTCATTTGAATTTCGAATTTAGGATTTTTTCAGAGAATAGTAATTGCAATTTCCTATAATGAATTAATGCCCAAGAACGAATGGTATGATAAAATCAGTTTAGAATTATTACCGCGGGTGCAGCAGCCGGCTCAGTATATCGGCGGGGAAATCAATCAGATCCGCAAGGAACTCCATGCGGGCGATGTAACCGTGGCGCTGGCGTTTCCGGATACCTACACGATCGGGATGAGTCATCTGGGATTGCAGATTCTGTATGACGTGTTGAATCGGACGGATGGTGTGATTGCCGAACGAGTGTTCTGTCCATGGCTCGACGCAGCGGAGGTGATGCGCCGGGAATCAATGCCGTTATTTTCGTGGGAATCCCGTACGCCGGTGCGGGAGTTTGATATCCTGGGAATCACCCTTCAGCAGGAATTGTCGTATAGCAATGTGTTATTCCTTCTGGATCTGGCAGGGATCACGTTCCGAGCGGTGGAACGAGCGGAAGAAGAACCACTGGTAATTGGCGGCGGACCGCTGGCGGATAGTTGTGAACCGGTAGCGGACTTTTTCGATCTGGTGATTCCGGGCGACGGAGAGGAAGCACTACCGGCTGTTGTACAGGCATATCGTGATTTACGGAAATCCAAATGTAAACGGCGGGAGTTGCTGTTGGAGTTAGCCCGGCGATTTCCCTTTGTCTATGTGCCGCAGTTGTATCATTGTGACTATCGCGCCGACGGCACATTGGCATCTTGCGAACCGATAGCCGAGGGGGCGCCGCGGTATGTCGAGCGGGCCCTGGTAAAGGATCTGGACGTAGCGGTCTTTCCGACGGCGCCAGTGGTGCCGTTCACGGAGTCGGTGCACGATCGGATCGCCATCGAGATCATGCGAGGCTGTCCGCAGCGCTGCGCGTTCTGTCATGCCGGACACATTCGCGGACCGGTGCGAACGCGTAGTATAGAGACCATTCTGGATATCGCACGTAAATCGTACCGGGCGACCGGCCATGATACGATTTCGCTGTTGAGTTTATCGACGAGCGATTATCCGAAACTGGGCGAGTTGGTGCGGCAGTTGTATGCGGAATTCGAAGGAAAACACGTGGGGATTTCGCTACCGTCGCTGCGGGTGGATCGACAGTTGCGGGACGTACCGCAGCAGGTATCGGGCGTACGCCGGGAAGGATTGACCGTAGCGGTCGAGGCGGCGCAGGATCGCTTGCGACGGGCTATTGGAAAAAAGGCAACGGATACGGAACTACTGGCGACGATGCGTAACGCGTACGAAGCCGGCTGGAAAACCGTTAAACTATATTTTATGGTCGGCTTTCCCGGTGAAACCGAGGCCGATATCGACGCGATTGCGGAACTGTCGGCGCAGATCAGCCGGCTGCGTCAGGAGGTGGCCGGCAACGCCGCCACGGTGAATGTGACGGTATCGTGGCTGGTGCCGAAACCGCACACGCCGTTCGCCTGGATACCCATGCAGCAGGCAGATTATTTCCGGGAGGCCCGAGAACGTTTATTTGTCGCGAAAGATGCATTACGGGCCCGTTCGGTAAAATTCAAGTTCCATAACCTGGAACGATCCCTGTTGGAGGGCGTATTGGCGCGAGGCGACCGACGGTTGAGCCGGGCGTTGGAAATTGCCTATCGAAACGGCGCCTATTTCGATTCCTGGGATGAATGCTTCAATTACCAGTTGTATCTGGATGCCTTTCGTGCATGTAATATCGATCCGGCTTTCTACGCCCACCGCGAACGAGGCGAAACCGAACGGCTGCCCTGGGAACACCTCGCTGGAAAGAATAAAGAAAACCTCTATAAAAGACTGCAACGAATTCTGCAACAATTACAGGATGGAAAAAGCAAGCCATAATTAGTAAACTACCTTGACACAAAGTGGTGAAAAGTACGAGTTATGGCGGTATTCTCGAAGTGAAATTGCGAGGAGGAAATCCGGATGAACAGACGAAACTTTCTCCGATTGTCAGTGCTGGGCATTGCCTCCATGTATTCGCGTCGGGTAGAGGCATCCGGGCGTAACCCCAACGTTTTGTTCATTGCCCTGGATGACATGAACGATTGGATCAGTACTTTGGGCGGATATACAGGAAAGGTACATACGCCTAATTTTAACCGTCTGGCGAAAAAAGGCATCACCTTTTCCAATGCACACTGTCCTTCGACGGTCTGTAATCCTTCTCGGACGGCGATCCTGACCGGCTTGCGGCCTTCTACGACCGGCATCTACAACAATGGACAATGGTGGCGACCGGCCCTGCCGAATGTCGTGACCATGCCGGAGTGCTTTCGAAATAACGGTTACCATGTAGAAGGGGGAGGAAAAATTTTTCATCATACGCTGGGCAATAATCCGCCCGGGATATGGGATCATTACCATCCCCAGGTTCAGGACAGCCCCTGGCACTACGATTATCCCGTTCCGGGCCAACATACAGCTAAAAAAGGCGTGCATTGGCCCGAACATTTCCCTTTAAATCGGATTGAAAATGTGAAACGGGGAAAGAGACCGCCGCTGAATTACCGTGAATTTGATTGGGGGCCTTTCGATAAAGCGGACCTGGAGATGGGGGATGGTCAGATGGTTCAGTGGGCCATGGACTTTCTGGCCAAATCTCATGACAAACCGTTTTTCCTGGCGGCGGGCATTTACCGACCGCATCTACCTTGGTATGTTCCGCGAAAGTATTTCCAAAGGTATCCCCTGGATCAGATTCGATTGCCCAAAGTGAAGAAAGACGACCTGGACGATGTCCCTGTGGCAGGGAGGAAGTTGGCCGGAGCACGACATGCCGATTTCGAACTCGTCAAGCAAACAGGGAAATACAAGGAAGCGGTTCAGGCCTATTTAGCTTCGATCAGCTTCGCCGATGCCTTGGTCGGTCTTCTCCTGGATGCTTTAGAGAAAAGCTCCTATCATGATAACACCATCATCGTGGTCTGGTCCGACCATGGTTGGCATCTGGGGGAAAAGGGAGCCTGGCATAAGAAGACGCTCTGGGAACGGGCAACACACGTTCCGTACTTTATCGTGGCGCCGGGAGTTACACGGCCCGGGTCCGTATGTCATCGTCCTGTGAATCTGATCGACATCTATCCTACCCTGATAGACTTATGTGGCTTGCACACGGACAGGCAATTGGACGGCGTCAGCCTCGTTCAACTGTTGAAAGATCCGGAAGCGGTCTGGGAACGTCCTTCCGTCACCACGTTGGGACGAGGAAACCATACCGTCAGAACAGAGCGATGGCGGTATATTCGCTACCATGACGGAACGGAAGAATTGTACGATCTTGACAACGATCCTCACGAGTGGACAAATGTGGCCACAGATCGAGCGTATGATTCGATCAAGCAAAGACTTGCCCAATGGCTCCCCAAAAACAATGCGCCGCCTGCTCTCACCAAAAGCGCCTACATTTTTAATCCCGATTCGTACTCCTGGAAGAGAAAGGAATAGTCCGGACGATGAATAGACGTATCTTTCTACAACCTCCGGAGTTCTAGCTTTATGATCTTCAGAACGATCCCTGGGAGTTCCGCAATCTCGCCGAAGATACTCGCTACGCCGACCAACTCGCACGTTTAAAGAAGCGACTGACCCAATGGCAGGAAGAAACGAATGATCCCCTGCGACACAAGCACCTCCTCGCCAGATTCACCGCCGAAAATGATGCCACGATGAGCAGTGGTAAATACGTGAAAAAAAAGTTAGGCCAGTGGAAGTATCCGGAGTATTTTCGGGAAAAAAGATGAGTTGTGATTTCCACCGATTTAGTTCGGTAGGCCGAGTTTGTATTCATTCCAGATCGTATCGAGCATTTAGGCGGCCTGAACTGAGGTAAGTCGCCGGTAGAGGCTGAGGCATTTTTCGGCGGCGGCATGCCACGTGAGATTACGGGCCTCCGCGGAACCGTTTTGGACCAGGGTATCCCGTAGCGGTCGGTGGCGCAGGACAGCGATGATTTTGTTGGCCATTTCATGCACGTCCCAGAAATCCACTTTCAGGGCATGTTGGAGGACCTCGGCGACGCCGGATTGTTTGCTTATGATTACGGGTACGCCGTGAGTTAGGGCCTCCAGCGGTGCGATACCGAAAGGTTCGGAAACGCTGGGCATGATGTAAAGGTCGGCCATCTGAAAGGCGCGATCGACCTCGATGCCGTTCAGAAAGCCGGCAAAGAGCAGATTGCTACCTATACCGGCCTGGGCGGCTAATTCGATCGTGCGGGGCAGCATGTCGCCGTTACCGGCCATAATAAATTTGGCGTCCGGTATTTTTTCGAGAACCTTTCGGGCGGCGGCGACAAAATACTCCGGTCCTTTCTGCAGGGTAATGCGGCCCAGGAACAGCACGACGGGATTGGCTTTGGGAGGCAGATCGTGCGTTTGAGATCTCCTTTCGTCGTCGGCGTCCACGCCGTTATAGACTACGGAACATTTGGCCTCCGAGAGATTGTAGCGTTCTCGACAAATATGTTGCGTGTAACGGCTCACGGTAATCACCTGTTGGGCCTGCTGCAGGCCTTCATATTCGATCTGATGAATCCAGGAATTACCGCTGCCGCCGCAGCGATCGAATTCCGTACTATGGATATGGGCGATGAGTGGTTTTCCGGTCCTTTGGGCCAGAGCGATCCCCGCGGGATAGGTCATCCAGTCGTGAGCATGGATGACATCGAAGCTTTCGGATGTCGAAAGTAGGCAGGCCAGGCGGCTATACCGATGCACTTCGGCGCTCAGTTCGCTTCCATAATTTTCCGTGGGGGCGAGCAGCCGATCCACGTGTGCCAAAGCGGATTGCGGAGCCGTTTGTGAACCGAGTGCATCAGCCGGTGGGGCCGCAGATCGCCCGGCCTGCCGGAAAGTTGGAACGGCAGATTTGCCGCCAACCAACATGGGGCCATACGGATATAATTCAACATTCAATGGGTATAGTCTAACTTGTGACATTATTGGGTATGATAAGCGAGAAAGGGCTTCGCTGGTAGGTGATAGAAATTTCAGATGACCGGTGCCGCCGCTGCCTATCGGGCGGGGTAGGACAAATAGTATCTGCGTCCCTAAAGTTCCCAGAGCCTTGGTCAGTCCGTAGCAAGCGGTTCCCAGACCTCCGCTGATATAGGGTGGGAACTCCCAGCCTAGCATAAGCACTTTCATCACAGGATTCCTTTCGCTTACGCAACGGGGCAAGCGGTCGTCGGTATTATCTGCCGGTTTTGACGGTGGGTTAGGCGCAGAAGCACTTCCCGGCGGTAAATGGGAATCTCCACTGGTCCGGTGAAGCCCAGACGCACGGCATCTCCTCGAACGTCCAGTACTGTCACTTCGATATTCTTACCAATGCGTACGCTTTCATTTTTTCGACGGCTTAATACCAACATAATCGCACTCCGTTACTGATGGTTACAGCACCCCGGCCGTCGGGTATGCCGGGTTCTGGTTGAGAATAACAAAATCTTGAACCATATCGGCATACCCGTCGGCGATGGATGGTTGCTGCCGGGATTGACGATGCCACAGTACGCAACCGTCCCGGCGTTTTATCCGGTTCTTCGTAAGGCAGATAAACGAAATATCCTTTCCCGCCTTTTAGTACTTTCCGAGCTGGGCTGTTTGCTTGTTTGTTTGGCATTCTGCCAGGGATGCGTATGTTGCCCTTTCAACCCTCTCGGTACATGCGTCTTGGTCTGTGAAAGTCGGGCGATCTCAAATGAAAATCGTTCCCTCTGACGTTTCCAACGCGCGGCGGGAAATTCATTGCGGCATCGATGTTCCATGACGTTACCTCCGGAAAACATGGTTTTCTTTCTGCCTGTCTTCTTATATTATACGCTCACTGACGAATAACGTTCATCGGAACAAACCGGTTTCCCTCTACGGATAATTGCAGAGAATGTTCATAGGGGATTCCCCTAGGAAATATACTTCTCTTACATTAATTCGATTTGAGATTGTTAAGCCAGTGAAAGGCGTGCAGGGTCAACTCAGAGGCATTATGCAGTTTGAGTTTTTCTTTGATGTGTTCACGGTAGGCTTCGATGGTTTTTATGCTGAGGTGCAGTTTTTCGGCGATCTGGCGCGTGCCGAGGCCCTGACCGATCAGTTCGAACACTTCCAGTTCCCGGTCGCTTAAGCGGTCATAGACGGAGCCGCTTCCGGAATCCGTCCCACTCACGAACGCGCCGAGCAATCGGGAGGAAATATTTTCGCTCAGATAGATCTGCCCGGATAATACCCTCCGGATGGCCAGGATAACCGTTTCGGTGGCTTCCTGTTTCATCACGTATCCGCGAGCGCCGGCGCGCAGCGCACGCTCGGCGTACAAACTTTCGTCGTGCATGGAGAGCATCAGGATCGGCAGCTTGGCAAATTGACTCTTCAGGTCTTTCACCAGGTCCAGGCCGTTGCGGTCCTTTAAGCCCAGATCCACAATCACCAAATCAGGTTGATGTTGGCGGATCAGACGCTGTGTATCGGCGGCGGTTTCGGCTTCCGCGCACACTTCCAGATCCCCCTGGCGCTGAATCAAACGGATGAGACCCTCCCGTACGATAGGATGGTCATCGACAATCAGGATTTTCGTTTTATTTTTGGCGCTGGAAGACTCGGTTTTCATGGGATTTTTTCCTCACTCTGTGTTGGAGTATGCATGGGCGCCGTACATACGACGACGGTTCCTCGTTCCGGCGATGTCTCCCAGTCCAGGGTGGCGTGGATCGACTTGGCGCGATACTTCATGATCGCCAGTCCCATGCCCTTGGTCTTGGGCAATGGATTCGGTATGCCGATCCCGTCGTCGGCAATCTGCAGACGATACTGGTTCCGGACGCCGGATAATTGAATTACGATGTTTTTGGCCCTGCTGTGTTTCACGGCATTATGTACCGCTTCCTGGGCAATGCGATAGAGGGGCATGGTGTAGGAATCATTTTCGATCTGCACAGCCGTATCGCACTCGAATCGACAGTTAAGACTAAACAGTTTTTGCACATTATGGGCTAATTCCTCCAGGGCGATCATCAGTCCATTGGCGCCGAGTTCCACGGGACAAAGACCTTTGGCCAGCAACCGGGTTTGGTCTATCGATTCATTAACATGTTTGACGATCCGCGCGGCATCGTCCGCTTCCGGCAACTGGCGACCCGCCAGATTCTCCTGTAATTCTTTGCTTAAAAAAGCGATTCCGGTGAGTTCCTGGCCCAGCATATCGTGCAGATCTCGACCGACCCGTTGTCGCTCTCGTTCTTCGATTTCCAGCAATTCCTGTTCCAGTCGCTGACGCTCTTCGATTTCCTCTACGAGGGCCGCCGTTTTCGTACGAATCGTTTCTTCCAGACCCAAAGTCAAGGCTTTCAGGTGGCTAAGAAGCAGGGCGAATGCAATAAACATCCCGAAGCGGGTTATGACATTCCAGTAAGCGATGGCCGGATGCGAATGTGTAATCGTCAATACATCCGAAATATAACAGGCTACGGTACTGCCTAGGACCACGAGAACCGCGATTTTTTTATGGCCGTACCAGGCCGATAGAGAAATCGGCACCAGGTAGAATAAGGAGAAGGCGATTTCGGATCCGGTTAGATAATCCAGTAGTTCGATGATCACAATGAGGACGCCTGCTAAGGCCAACAAAGCCATTTGCCGACGCGTAAAATAAGCTGGGGAAATGGGCATAGTTCATTTCCTTTCCACCAATACATCGCGAACCGGTTATTTGCCTTTTTGATATTCTTCCCAGATCATATGCAGTACTTCCGCAGCAACGGCGCCGGTGATAAAAAGGACGTGTTGGGAGCGAGGTAAAATCTCAACTACTGCTGCAATGGCTGAATCCGTCGTCAAAATTCACTACCTACAGGGCGCTCCTACGCCAGGCTGACCACACTATTAAGAGATCCCATCTCATTGGCCACTTGGCGAGGCGCTTCCGGATCATGCTGCCATTCGCCGTCGATGACGAACTTATAATAATGGTCCCCGGCATCCAGGCTTACCCGCGTTCGGAAGCTGCCGTCTTTGTATCGCCGCATTCGTTTGACCTTCGGATCCCAGTTATTGAAACTGCCGACCAGATAAACTTGTTTGGCTTCGGTGTGGTGATTGCACACAAATGTCACTTCGCCTTTACGTTTTCCCGTAATAATCATCGGTCTCTCTCCCTTCGCGACATTCGCAGGAGCCTCTTCATATCAAATTTACTCGTTTCATCCCCTCGATTCATAACGGGGAATACAAGTATTATATAGGAGCCTCCGAAGAAAAATATCCCGAAAAATCTGATTTCATTTAGTTTTTTTCTTTGCCATGGCATCCAGTTCCGCCAACCGGAAACGGACGCTCACGATATAGGGGGGTTGTCCCTCTGTCCAGTGGCCATAGGTAGTGGTCACAAATGTCCCGTCCGGCAGCACTTCCAGGCCCGGATACGCACAGTCCGCCCCCCGGTGATTATCCATCAACCGCACCCGGTATTGACCCTCGCGCCCCTGGACGATGTCCTCATACCTGCCTACCCAGCCGACCCAATCCCCCTTGGTGGGACTAACAAGGGTTGTGTCACGGAAGGTAATAAACAGCCTGCCGTCGGGGGCATATTTCCCCGTATGGCGGTCGCCGGTCAGACTGGCCGGCAGTTCCACGGGTGCGGACCAGGTTTCGCCTTCATCATTGCTGAAGGAAACAAACGAATTGAACTTGCGGCTGTTCTCGCGCATTAGCATTGCCAGTTGTTTTCCGTCGGGTGACCGAATCACACCCGGCTCACAGAGAAACGCCTGGGGATGTTCGAGAATCGCTCTCGGCTCACTCCAGGTCAAACCGCCGTCTTTCGAAACGACACTATAGATTTTGGCATTCGTGCGTTTACGTGCGTTTTTTAGAAAGCGGCCGTCGTCGTGGAAAAACGCCATATAGCGACCATCCCGCAGACGAATACAACTGGCCATCGCCACCACGCCCCCGTAGTCCCCGATGGGCTTGAGACGCGTCCACGTTACCCCGTCGTCTTCCGATACCGCCTGGCGTATCGGATACAAACCGGAAAACATGATCAACCGCTTTTTCCCCGCCGGATCGATGACCCGGTAAAGGGTCGGCACTTCCTGCGAGGTGCTCCAGTTTTCCGGTACCGCCAGACGTTCCGACCAGCTCAATCCGGCATCGGTACTCCGTTTCATCACAATCGCTCCTCTGCCGTGTCCTTTCGGATACACCGCGATCATCGTTTTATTATCTTCGAGAAGCACCGTGGTGGGATGACCCAGGTATTGGCCTGCCTCTTTATCCACGATGATCTGACGATGTGTCTCCGAGGACAAATCGAGTATGGGGATCGTATAGGATTTCGGTTTACTGCTGGTAATTTCAGGCTTCTTGTCGTCGGTAAAGACGCAGGGGATCTGAAATAGCAGCGAAAAAATAATCACAATTGGTTTAGGTACGGATCGATACATTGTAGCCATTCATTTTCTCCTGTCAGGTACAGTACCAGTTCAGAAATTGTGGTAAATGTTCACCGAGATACCGCAGTCGCCACCGCGAGGGCCCAAAGCCCAGGGCGCTGCTATATCCCAGGTTGCCGTCGATAGTCATTACTGCTTCGTAAGCATCCTCTCGCTCAAGGGTCTTGCGATCCGCCTTTACGGCGCAAATCCGCATTACCCAGCCAATCGTTACCATCCCCAGCAGCAGCGACTGGATTCCTTCCAGCATGGAATATTGATAAAAATTATGACCGCAATACCCCAGTCCTCCGATTCGACAGGTCAGATAGCGGGTGAGCGTTTTTTGTACGTCCGTCGGCCAGGGGCCGAACGAGGTTTCCAACTCGCTTAGATTACAGTCAGGCCAGTCCGGCTGAATCTTCGGTAACGATCCTTCCGACAAGCCCACTTGTTTCGAGTCTCGATGCAGAGCCAGACGCTTTTTAATCTTGCGCAATATCCCTTCTTTCGCGCCCGTGATGACGGTGGTCGGTTGACACAGCAAAAAAAATATCTGCCCCAGCATCTTCCGCTCTTTACCGGTAACGGGATTTCGCGGATGGTCCTTCCGCTGCACTTCAGCCAATACGCCCCCTTGCAGCATGGAGATCAAATCGGCAAAATCGTCGTCCGGAACATTATCCCATTTGACGTTCTTGAGGTACTCGGTAAACCCGAACAGCCAGTGGAACCGATCTAATAGATCCAGGGCGGTACTGTCAACGATTTTCAGGAACGCTTCATTGAGAGCTGGAAATTTATTATCGTCGATCTTGTGTTTCGCATAGACGGCCGGAGTCGGCAGGCTTTCGATCTCAGGAGTAATCAAATCTTTGCAGAGCTGTTTGAGTTCTCGTTCGTATGTGGAAAGGTGAGCGCCTTCGTTTCGAATTACAGCCGGACAATCAAAACGCAATCCCACGTGCAACTGGCCGGCAGCCGGTGTGAGGATAAAGGGATACAACTGACAGGCCAGTGGCTTGGCGTTCAACCCGTGCAGCTTATGGATGATGCAGAGATTTTCACCGTCCAGGAATACGCATCGACCGTCGCTGTGTTTTGCCAGTCCGTAACCCAATCGTCCCGCCGCCGGATGCAGCACGAATAGTTTTTCTTTCGCAAGTTGTAAACTCTCCGACCAGTTCTCTAACTTGAGAATCGCCTCCCGCTCCTCAGGGCGAACCCCCACCAGGAAGCTGCGACACCCCGCCCCGCAGCAGTTACAGGTGTAACGTTGATGGTCTAAAACCGCCGGATGTATCTGAAGTTTCATATCCCGATAGTATCTGCGAATCCCCAATGAAACAAGTAATTGAGATCCCATATCTGGTTCGCTGCTGAAGCTGTTATCCTTCGTTTCTGCAAAATATGCTGGCGCCCTAAAGCGTTAAATCTAATAAGTTTATAAGCAGAACATTATGTTATACGCCAACTAACCACGAATTATTCCAGTTTCTGAATAATTTGGGTATTGACAAAAAGTTCAAGACATCGTACAATGTACAAGATATAAAACCATGCAAAAGTAAATAATAACGCTGGCAATAAATTATATAACTATATGCAAACAAATGATTTAAGTTCAAGACTGGAAGATTACCTTGAAGCGATTTACCTAATTTCTCGCGAGAAGCAGTTCGCGCATGCCAATCAGATCGCTGATTTTCTGAACGTGGGGAAATCCAGTGTCTCCTGGGCGCTTAACCAATTGTCCCAAAAGGACTTAATCAATTATACCCCCTACGAAGCCATTACCTTAACCCCTAAAGGAAAGGCCCTGGCTCAGCGGGTGGCCCGTAGGCATGATGAGATTAAAAATTTCCTGACAGAAGTGTTGGCCATCAACGAAAATCTCGCCGAAGAAAATGCCTGCCGGATGGAACACGTCGTCGATAAGGAAATCCTACAGCGGATGCGGCAATTTATGGAGTTCCTGGTCAACTGTCCCCGCGCCGGTCGCGAATGGATGAAAGGGTTCGGATTCTTTTGCGAACAGGGAAAACGCCGTGAAAACTGTTCTCGTTGTTTGCACGAATGTCTGCATGAGATCCGGATTGACCCCGGGACCGATCGGGAATCGGACTTGCAGGAACTACTTCCCAAAGTTTCGAAAGATCGCGATCGGATCACCTTGGATCGGCTCCGCCAAGTGGCGGCCGAATCCGGGCGCCCGCTCAATGAAATACACGAACTGGTCATTGATCTATTCATGAAATCCGAAAAACATCGTACCCTGGACGAAATCTACCGGCAGGCGCACCAACAAAATTCCAGACTGCATCATCGGGACGTCGAACAGGCCCTGCAGCTTCTTTGCGAGCATAAAATCGCCCGCGCCCTCCGCTTCCAGGACCAAACGGTGTACGAGCATTACCATCCGGAATCCCACCACGACCATCTGTATTGCGTGAAGTGCGGCGCCATCGTCGAGTTTTTCGATCCACGGATTGAATTACTCCAGATGGAAAACACTCGACGAGCGGATTTCCGACTCTTACAGCATCACTTGAATATCTACGGCGTCTGCAAAGACTGTATCAAGCTCCAGGCGAAAACGCGACGTCTGGATGAATGTCTCACCGATGAAATCGTACAGGTGGTGCAGGTTGTCGCCGATGATAAAACCGCCAAACGAATTTCCGATCTGGGCATCACGAAAGGGTCGCGCCTGCGTATTCTCAATGCCAATTGTAGCGGGGGAAACATTATGATTATGGCCGGGGATACGCGATTAATTCTTGATCCGGATACTGCGCCGAAGATTCTGGTCATCTCGGAGAAATCGGAAGAAGTCGAACTGCCCCGGGGACGCCTACGCGGCCGTCATCGGCATGCTGCCGACCGGAGGGTGAATAATAAAAATCGGCAAAATTGTAATCCCGAGAGGAAATCTTAATCCAGGCGAAAGGAGAGGATCATGATATCGAATGGAATGCGAAGAATGGGGCTTGTTCTGGCAATGGGATTGGGTATTTTAGGGATTCCTTCGGGAATACAGGCCGCAGAGGTTCCCGAAATTGTCACCGACCGTCCCGATCAGACCGAATCCAGCGAAACCGTCTTGCCGGGATTCTTTCAGATGGAACTCGGCTGGACCCATGCAGAAGATGATAACGGCGCCAGAGGCACTACCGATTCGTTCCCGGAGTCCTTACTTCGCGTGGGCTTGCTGGAAAACCTGGAGCTTCGTTTGGGATATGACGGCTATCAATGGCAAGATTTCAATTTTAAGAACGGTTACTTTGAAGAGAACGACGGATGCGGCGATACGCTGGTGGGAATGAAACTCAAGTTTTGGGACGAGAAAGGCTGGATTCCCCAAACCGCCGTACTGACTCATTTATCTTTACCGACCGGTCAGGCCCCCTTTTCCAGCGAACGCACGGATCCTTCCTATCGATTTTTGTTTACTCATACTTTATCCGACCGCGTTTCGTTTGCGTACAATCTGGGCCAGGCCTGGGAATCGTCCGAGGATGATAAGGGCGATCGGGATACCCGATCGGTGTTTCAATATACGGCTACGGTGGCTATCTCGTTAACGGATCGGCTGGGGACCTATATGGAATTTTTTGGGGACGTTCCCACCGGAAGATCCAGTGGAAAACCGGCTAATTCCTTCAATGGCGGTTTCACCTATTTACTGGCTAACAACGTACAACTGGATATCGCGTCCGGACTGGGGTTGTCGGATAGCGCCGACGATTGGTTTATCGGTATGGGGATTTCTTTCCGATTCCCAAAGTAAGAGGATCTAACAATACTTTGTCATTCCTGTGTAGGCAGGCCGGGTGGCATGCTTACTCGAGCACAAGCGAGTTTAAGCATGGTCGATTTTGGTTAGGTGGCAATATTTAATATCATAAGGAAAAATGTACTCGATGAATAATCAGATCAACCTTGATAATTTGACGCCCGGAGGAAAGGCCGTTATTACCGGGATCAAAGGCGCCAGCCCCTTTAAAAAACGCTTGCTGGAAATGGGACTGGTCAAGGGTGAAACCATCGAAAAGGTGAAACTCGCTCCCTTGGCCGATCCCGCCGAATACATCGTTAAAGGCTACCACGTCTCCCTCCGCCGCGAAGAAGCCAAAGATGTAATGATCGAGATAATAGCAAAGGAAGCGGTTGCGGAGTAAAGTTGCAAATATGTTGAACTTGATTTCGGATAAACAACTGACGGCTGCGCCGGTGCGGAAAGGGGAGGAAAACGTCAGGAAGATCACCATTGCCCTGGCCGGCAATCCCAATTCCGGTAAGACCACCATCTTCAATAATCTCACCGGCGCCAATCAGCACGTCGGCAATTACGGCGGCGTCACCGTCGAAACCAAGGAAGGCTCGCTTCGCTTTGGCGACTACCTGATTCAAATCGTCGATCTGCCGGGTACCTATTCTTTGACCGCCTACTCCATCGAGGAAATCGTTGCCCGTGATTTCATCATCCACGAGCAGCCGGACGTCATCGTCGATATCGTCGATGGGTCCAACTTGGAACGTAATTTGTATCTTACCATGCAACTGCGCGAGCTCGGCGCCCCGCTGGTCGTCGCCCTGAATATGGCCGACGAAATGAAAAAGAAAGGCGCCTCCGTCGATCTGGATAAATTAAGTCTTGATCTCGGCGCCCCCGTCGTTCCCACCGTCGGCACCCGCAGGAAGGGCATGAAAAAACTCCTCGACGCCATCGTCGATGTCGCCACCGGCCGATGGCAGAAATCCCACGCCCCCGCCATCCACTACGGCGCAGAAATCGATGAGGAAATCACCAGGATCGCCCAACCTATCTGCGATTTCGCCCAACGTCTGCGCCGCGAAAACGTCCCCGCGAAACAATACCTCTGCCTGTCCACCTCCCCGCAGTGGGTCGCGCTGAAGCTGCTGGAAAACGACAAAGAGGTCCTGCGCGTAGTGGCGGACAGCCAGGTGGAAACACTGGTGCAGGAGCAGCTCGAGCGCAGCCGCAAACACCTGACCGCCATCTTCGGTGAGGAACCGGAAATTGTCATCGCCGAACAGCGGTACGGCTACGTCCGCGGCATCTGCCGAGAGGTCGTCCGTCAGACCGCCCAAGCTCGTATGGACCGCTCCGCCCGCATCGACCGCGTCCTTACCAACCGTCTGCTGGGCCTGCCCATCTTCGCCGTATTGATGTATCTTACGTTCTACCTTGTATTTACGGTCGGCGCCCTCCCCATGAACTGGATTGAGTCGGGAATTGGGTTTGTTTTGCAAAAAATAGATTTGCTCTGGCCGGCGGGGCGGGCGGAGTTCCTCAAATCATTATTGGCCGACGGCGTGATCGCGGGTGTGGGGAATGTCTTAGTATTCCTGCCGAATATCATGCTGTTGTTCATGGCGATTACGCTGCTGGAAGACACGGGGTACATGGCGCGAGCGGCGTTCATAATGGATCGGCTGATGAAATGGGTGGGGCTGCATGGGAAAAGTTTCATCCCGATGCTGACGGGCTTCGGCTGCACGGTACCGGCGATCATGGGAACGCGGGTGCTGGATAATCGGCGGGATCGATTGACGACGATGATGGTACTGCCACTGATGAGCTGCGGGGCGCGGTTTCCGATCTACGCGTTGATCATCCCGGCGTTTTTTGCCGAGCGATATCGGGCGACGGCGATGTATGCCATTTACATCGTAGGGATCCTGCTGGCGATCGTGGTAGCGAGGCTGTTACGTTCGACGATGTTCAAAGGGGAGGCGTCGCCGTTCGTGATGGAACTGCCGCCGTATCGGATTCCGACGGGGCGCGCGGTACTGATTCATACGTGGCAGCGGAGCCGAATGTATCTGCGGAAGGCGGGGACGATTATCCTGGCGTTGTCGATCGTGATGTGGTTTTTGACATCGTATCCGAAAATGCCCCCGGAGAAGCAGCAGGCGTATGCGGGGGCGGAGTTGGCCGAGGCGCAGGTAGGGTATTCCTTTGCGGGTCGGATTGGGCACGCTATGGAACCGGCGCTAAAGCCCCTGGGATTTGACTGGAAGATCGGTACGGCACTGGTAGGGGCGTTTGCAGCGAAAGAGGTATTCGTCGCGCAGTTGGGGATCGTCTATGCGATTGAAGATACAGATGCCTTGGATGAAGAACAAGCGGATACAGATCAATCATCGACTGCGGCCGCGGAGGAGAGATCGGAACTGGACACCCTGCGTGGACATTTACAGGCAAATTACAGTCCGCTGGTGGGATTTTGTATCATGCTGTTCTGCCTGATCGCGACGCCGTGTATGGCGACGGTGGCAGTGACGCGCCGGGAGGCGGGCGGCTGGCGCTGGGCGCTGTTGCAGTTCGGAGGATTGACGACTGTAGCGTACGTATTGACACTGTTGGTATATCAGGTTGGCGCCGTTTTGCAGATCGGGATTTGACGATGACGAAGTTTACGGTTTACGGTTGACAGTTGACGGTTAAGAATTGGTATGCACAGCATACCCTACGAAGCTTGACAATGTTGCGAGATTTGTGTATTTTATACTTATATTGGATGGTGGGATTGGGCGAGGAAGAAAAGAATGAAACCGACTCATTTACTAGCCACGCTCCTGTCTTTTTTTATACCGGCGTCATTCAGTGCGGCGGTGACGCATGTGGATGCCGTCGGCGGTGCGGGCGGCAATACCGTCAACCACGCGACCGGCAGTCCCACCGACTGGTTCGTCGTCTCTACGGGGCAAAGTCCCAAAGAAGATGGGCTTTGGGGCGAACGCAGCACCTACGGCATTGGGGGAACCCAGATCTATGAGAATTGGCATTCCAACGGCGGTGTTTCTGCCGGCGGGGACGACAGTTCCCCTCAACTCAGAGTCACGATTCCCGGATTGACGACGGGAACGCTTTACCACATCTGGGTCGATTACATGCGTTTCGGCAGTAACAGTAGTTATCCCGAGGGCACTCGCGGAGGCATTACGGCCGGCCTTTCTCTGGACAATCTGTATAGCTTCGATGTAGTGACCGGCGAACGTCTGGTTTTGGGCGGATCAGAGTTGAATGGTTTTGCCAGCGACGACCGAGTGGGCGTGCGCGGTTACCTGGGCGTAGCGGAGGCCGACGGCAGCGGCGAGATCCACGTGTTTGTCGATCCGTATCTCAGACCTAATGTCAGTTCCGAACGCACCTGGCTGGACGGCGTGTCGTATGAAGAGGTTAGCGGTTCCTATTGTGAAAATCCGCCGCCGTACGATCTGACCGGCGACTGCATTGTCGATGCCCGGGATTTGATGTTGTGGGAAAAAGACTGGCTTCAGATGGGTGAGTATATTACACCTCCGCTCCCTGGTGAAGCTTATACGGTAATTAATGACAATGGCGCCTGGTGCTGGTTCGAGGATGAACGAGCGATCATCCACAACGGAAAGCTGATCATCGGTTCCGTAGCGGACGTCAGCGGCACCGACGGAGCGACGCGCAATGGCAATATCGAACTGGCTACGTATGACTTTGCCACGGGCGAAGTGGATCGGTTCGTATTGCATGGGAATTTGCAGGCGGATGACCATGATTCGCCGGCGTTCCTGGTGCGTCCGGATGGGCGCTATTTAACCATGTATTCCAGGCACGGCAGCGACAGCCTGGTGCGCTATCGGATCTCGACGAATCCGAACGATGCTACCGAATGGCAGGGCGAACAGACTCTCGATGTCGGAGCGGGCACTACCTATTCCAATATCTTTCGACTCAGCGTGGAAAACGGAGGTAATGGCCGCATTTATAATTTTCATCGGGCTTTGAATTGGGATCCGACCGTAATGGTTTCGGATGATAACGGCGAAACCTGGTCTCTGGGCGGCAAATTACTGACGCGCGACGGCGCCCGTCCTTATGTGAGGTACGCCTCCAATAATACGGACGTCATTCATTTTATCACGACCGACGGGCATCCGCGGGATATCAATAACAGCATCTATCATGGATACGTAAAGAACGGCAAGGTTTATAATTCCGCCGGTGTGGAAATCGACGATAATGTCTATGACGGGAACGGTCATGATCCTGCGGACTACACGCAGGTTTTCCCCGGCGATGCGGACAATGTGGCCTGGACGACGGATATTCATCTCGATGAACATGATTATCCTTATATTGCTTTTTCCGTGCAGAAGGATCAGAACGATCAGGATCATCGCTATTATTATGGACGCTGGGACGGCGCCGGTTGGCACGTCTATGAGATGGCATACGCCGGGTCATGTCTTTACGATCCGGAAAACGATTATACCGGCCTGGTGGCGTTGACGCCGGGCGATCCCAACACCGTGTATATCTCCGCCGACGTCAATCCGGTCACCGGCAGCCCCCTGATCAGCACTGCCGACGGCAAGCGGCACTACGAGATATTCAAAGGCGTAACGACCGACGGGGGCGCCGGGTGGACGTGGTCGCCGATCACGGAGAATTCCACGGTCGATAACATCCGACCCATCGTACCCTATTCGGACGGTGTGCATTCGGCCCTGCTGTGGCTGGCGGGCACGTACTCGTCCTATACCAATTTTGATCTCGACGTCGTAGGACTTATGACTCCGTCGCATGAATGTCTTTCGCCTCCTATGGACTTTAGCGGGAATTGCGTAGTCGATTTGGCCGACTTTGCCATGTTTGCCGGGCATTGGCTCGAATGCGGTTTATCTCCGAAGGACGACTGCCCGTAAAAACGCAAACCGCTTTAGGCCATTCACACAATTTTTTATTAACCACCCAGCAGGAATCCGGGTAAAATAAAGGTTGGAATCCCTACTTATACGGTAATACTTTTTAAGGAACCGGTTATGGCAGAGAAGTTTAAGGATATGTTCTTCACCTCGGATTCCGTGGAAGCTATGGCCAAGGCGATCAAGAAGCTCCATTCGAGTTTTGATTCCAGGCGTTTTAGCACGTTGGTATTTGATGACGATTTTGCCGGCCGGGAATTGAAGGCCAAGATGCGGCATACGACCGAATGTCTCCATAAGACGCTGCCGGCGAATTATAAGCGCGCGTTGGGGATTCTACAAAAAGCGGCGCCGCGGGTAAAAGGATTTGAGGCGATGTGTCTGCCGGATTATGTGGAGGTCTATGGCCTGGAGGAATGGGATGTATCGCTGACGGCGCTGGCGATCTTTACCAAATATTCGAGTTCGGAATTTGCGATCCGCCCGTTTATTATTCAGGATGCCAAACGAGCGATGGCATTTATGAAAAAACTCGCTAAGGACAAAGATCCCAACGTACGTCGTTTCGCCAGCGAAGGGTGTCGGCCGCGGCTGCCCTGGGCGATGGCGATCCCGGATTTCAAAAAAGATCCGAGTATGATCCTGCCGATCCTGGAACTCCTCCAAAACGACGACTCGGAATTTGTGCGCAAAAGCGTAGCGAATAATCTGAACGATATCTCCAAAGATCATCCCAAACTCGTCCTGGATTTGTGTAAACAATGGCAAGGCAAGAATGCGAATACCGACTGGATCATTAAACGCGCCTGCCGCACCATGCTCAAAGCCGGCGACAGTCGAGCCATGATTCTCTTTGGCTTTGGCGATCCCAAAGATATCAGCGTGAAGGAATTAAAGTTGGATAAGAAACGAGTGGCTATTGGAGAAAAGGTTCAGTTCGCTTTTTGCCTGACGGTCGCTACGAAGAAGGCGTGTAAAGTTCGGCTGGAGTATGTAGTGTATTTTGCCAAAGCGAACGCTAAGACCGGCAAAAAGGTTTTTCAGATCACGGAAACTACTTATAAACAGGGCCGTCACACCATTACGCGGAACCATTCGTTTGCGGATATTTCAACACGCAAACAT
>CAZNQT010000022.1:0-19622 GCA_964574885.1 uncultured Pirellulales bacterium | reverse complement strand
GCCGTACTACTTGCTCCAATAAAACGGCAGCTTCCTGGGCCAGCTTGTCGTCCTCCGAGAAAAAGACCAGAAAC
The DNA here is from genome assembly GCA_964574885.1 of uncultured Pirellulales bacterium. Taxonomy (GTDB): domain Bacteria; phylum Planctomycetota; class Phycisphaerae; order Sedimentisphaerales; family SM23-30; genus JAFGFX01. Next base: position 19,548 of record CAZNQT010000022.1, on the reverse strand, counting down.
TCATCCACGATCAGAATCGTGCGAGGCAGGATCTCGCCCGTCGCGCGGCGATAGGAGGCAACATCCTGTACGCCGGCTTTACGGAACATATCGCCTCGACAGGCCATTTCGGAATCCAGACGCTGCAGGATGCTGAGTCCGAATTCTCGGTCACTTTCGATGGCGACGGCGCGGGCATGAGCCAACCGATTCGTGACGTAGGTCTTAAATTCGACACCCCGTTTGAAATCAATCAGGTAGAGCTCGATCTGATCGGGAGAATACCACAGCGAAATATTAGTAATGATAACGTGCAAAAGGGTAGATTTGCCGGAGCCGGTTTTACCGGCAATAAGAGTATGCTGGGCCACCCCCCTACCGAGTTTGAGTGATTGCAGCCGGTTTGCGCCGGAACGCCCAATCGGAACGTGGATTTCCTGAGAGGAATCTTCGGACCAATATTGACCTTCCGGCGGGGCGATGACGGCAAACGGGACCTCGACGCGTGTGGAATCGATAGCCGCCCGTCCCACCTTATGCATAATTTCCGTCAGCATATCTTCCGAAGGAGGGGCGTCCAACTCTAAGGGAAACTGTTCATAGATTTCATCCTGCCACACAAAGCGGTTTTTTTTATAAACCAGATACGCGCTGTTCGACGCCAAATCTTCGATATCGATTCCCGACGGTAACTCCTGGCGATCATCATACGCAATTAAGGTATAGACGCCACAACGAGCACCGCTGTTGATGATGCTGCTCAATCGTTTAGCGGATTCTTCATTAAAATTGGCGGGGAAATCCGCGATCACGAGAAACCGATAGGGTTCGGCCAGCTCGCCTGCCTGCTGATTATAATCCTCGATCGTCTCGAATTCATTCCGCAAATATTTCTGAATTACATTTTCCATGTGCTCGGTCAAATCGACCAGACGTTGTTGGATTTGGGCGGTATCTGTCCAGATGCGTCTGCCGACGAGAGCTTCTTCGTAATCGGTGGCGTGCATAAACCCGGCGAAATTTTCTCCCAGTCCGACGGGATCGATAATCGTAAAATGCACCCTGCCGGGAGGTTGCGAAGTCAGCAATCTCAGCATTACCGCCCGCAAAGCTCCGATGGCCTGGTCTCTTCCTTCGCGCTGGGTTTGTAGTAAAAGGGAACCGTGATCGGGGAATGCCAAAAGGGCAGGCAGCAGGATTGGTGTATGAGGATTCACATCAACCTGCATTAATTCCCGGACTTCCGGCGCGAGCAGATTACAATCCAGTTGAAAGTGTCCGAAACGAATTACGGACGTGAAGGATCCCGTTATTTGCCATTGTTTCCAGAAGGCATTTTGCCAATCTATTAAAAGTTGCGCATCCAGAGCGGAAGTATTTTTGAGCATGGTTTCAATGGAATCGAGTCCTTCCCGCCAGCGTTGCTGAAGATGTCGTCTCGAAGATTCGTAAAGTTGGCGAGATTGGGAGGCGTCCCCGTGACAACGATCCTGCAGTTGTTTTACCTCTCGTTCGTGTTCCTGCTGCAATGCCTGCTGGGTATTTTGGAACTCCCGTTCCACTTGTTGACGCTCCTCGGAAGTTTGCTGCTCGATTTTTTGCCGATTATGGGCATAGGTATCTTCGATTTTTTGCAACGCGGGCTTGCGTTGATTTTCCACCTCGGTTTGAACGGTATGAAAATGTTCCTTGGCATTTTGCACTTCGCTGCGGTATTTCTCTTTGGCATCCTGGATCTGCCGCTCGGTTTGTGCCAGGGTTCGCTGTAGGCAAAGCTCCAAAGCCGTATGAGCGTAAGAGACAGCGTCTCGAAACGGTTCGTACACAGCGCGAACTTGCGCGCGGGCCTTTTTAAATAAAAACCGACCAAGCCAAATACAAAATACCAGCATTACCCCCCCGGCAATCAAGGCCACAATAGGAAACGGCGGCAGATTCCAAAACTGTAGCTGATCTAAAAACCATACGACGCCGACGGTGGCCACGCACAGGAACATGGCATACACCACCGGTCTTACTCCAACAAATAAACGAGGTACGCTCAGATCACCCAGTAGATCCAGATATTTGCGGGAAGATTTTAACTGGTCTCGAAATTCCGTATTGGGATTTTCCATAATCGGCATATCGTCAGGAATTTCTTGCGATGTATTTTTCGGGGACGAAGGGGCAGGATAGCGATAGAGCTTGAGAAACTGTTCCGCTTGTTCGGACATTTCATCGAGGCGTTGTTTCCCGGCCGGTACGGCTTTTTCAATGTGCCGGCGTTCTCGGTGCGCATTTTGAATGGTGGCGTCTCGATCCGTTTCGGCCAGGAGAATATCCTCCTCGCATTTTCGCTTTACTTTCTGTAATTGTCCTTCGGCTTTACTAATAATCGCATTCTGTCCGGCCCTGGCGTCCTTCTCCAATCGCTTACAATCGGCTTTGTAGTGAGCCTCGATCTCGATCAATCGTTTATTATATTCCTGTTGTTTCTGCTCGGATTGAGTTTGAAAACGGGAGTCAATATCTTTGCGCGTTTCTTCGAACTGACCTTCGACAATTTTCCGGGACTTGTCATAAAGAGACTCCATTTGTGCCACGACCGGCGCCACCGCCTCCGACGATAATTTGACGACTTCCTGCAAGGCATTTCGTTGTAACGTTCGGTACTCATCACTGACCGGAGGCGCTGATTCCTGTAAGTATTCTTCTAAATAATCCGCCATCTTCTCGGTTTTCCCACAATACTATATATTGCCTCGGAGCCGTTATTTTCACCGGCAACTATGGTGAATCTGATTGATCATGGCATCCATACGTTCCAGGGCGAGTTCGGCTTTGCGCAGTTCCGACTGCAAAGGGATTATCAGCTTTTTTTCCATTTCTTTTCGATTGTCATCGCGCCAATTCACCGTTGTCCGCTGCCAACAGATTAAAAAATCTTTGGCCGCTCGTTTTAGTTTCGCCTGACTATCGTTCACACTCATAAATTTATCCTGATATAGTTTTCATGACCGTTTTATATTTATTTTTCCGTGTCCTCTGTGTCCTCTGTGGCTAATTTCTTTCCTCCTTTATCCTGTATATCAGGAGCGGGATTCTTTTTCTCTGGTTCCTTAGGATCAATCTCCGGTTCCTCCTGCACGGAGTCAATACTGCGCTTCATGGAAGAAACTGCCTCGCTGGGTACGGCGCCATCGGCATACGATTCCGCACCGGCTATCGGAGCGGCGGCCTCCGGCGCCAGGGCCAGGTACGACTCTAGCGAATCGATCATGCGATCCAGTAAGGCGCAGGAGTTAGGGATTTCTACATCCACCAAGTCCATTAATCCCTGCGAGATCCCTCGAAAGGCATAGGCCTCGCGTTCTAATTGCGGCACCCACCGCTGAATATTCAGCAGCTTTTGCTCCGCCTCTTCGAAGGCTCTTTGGGCAACGGCCAACGCCTTTTTTTCATCGATAAAGGAATACGTTCCCCCCATGGGAGAGGTTTCAATATCCTGTTTACGCTTGAGTTCGAGCTTCGCTCGGACAAACTGTTCCGAGCGTTTGCGCGATTCCACTTTCCAGTAGCGATACCGATCCTGTTTCAGCCACATCAGCGTTCGCTGAATATCCGAGCCGGCTTCCTCCAACGCGGTCGAGGCGATATGAGCGAAGGTACACAGATTACTGCGCAGCTCTTTTAAGGTGTCAACCGAACCTACTTTGGCAAATCGACCCATAGTTATCCCCTGGCCCTGGTAAACCAGTAAATCCTAAGCACGAAATCCGAAATCCTAAACAAATTCAAATCACCTAAATTCAAATTTTCAAAACAACGAGTGGCGCCGCCAAGCGAGTCCGCGAGCTTGGGGGTGGTCGATGCCATATTTGAAAATTGTGTACCTTTTGCGCATATTTTCGTCACTAATACCCTATCGCTGCTGGAGATATTCCTCAATATGGCGTGCTTTCTTGGTCAGAAAAGAGGCGTGCTGACTCGAGGCGTCGAGGAATCGGCTCAAGGTCTTGACCGCCTGGTCAAATTCGGCGGTAAACTTACGCTGCTCCTGGTCCTGCCAGGTACGCGCCAATGCCAATAACCGACCGTGCAAGCGGGTCATAAGGGTTTCCAGTTCCCCATTGAACCGGGTCAATTCCTGGGCAAATCGCCTTAATTCGGCGGGATCTACATGGGCCTTGGCCATCATTCACTCCTTACCAGGCTACAGTAAGCCTATCCCCTATGATTATAATGGAGAAATGCCCTAAATACCATAATAAAGCATGGTTAGGATCGTGACGGGCAGCCATTAACTCACAGAGTTCAGTATATGGCTCGAAGGGGGCAGTGAGTGACTCCCGGACCGCGGAGGATGGCTCCCGGAGGGTAGTGACTCATCCCCGGAAGGCAGTGGACGATCAGCGGACATCAGTGAGTCATTCCCGGAAGTCAGTGAGTGATTACCGGACGGCAGTGGATGATCCGCGGACGGCCAAAAACAGCGTTTTTGGGTTAAAAATGCGGTTTGGGGCGAAAATACCCCTAAAACAGGCCCGATAATGAATATTCAACCGCGAAGCACGCGAAGAGCGCGAAGAATTTAGGCAGGATTGACGGGATAAAAAGTTGATCCACCGTTAGGATTCCTATAATGAGAATTTTGACTTCCTGCCTCTTTTTCTGATTATTCGCTTCCTATCTTTCGCCGATATTCCTTTTATAGGGGGCGTGTCGGTTGCTCCCTTAGGATAGCGTTTAGCGGATAGATGTAGGTCGGGCTGTGCCCGACAATGGAAATAGGTAAACCACCGAGGACACAGAGGTCTCAGAGTTTTAATAATAGATTTCACGCAAAGGCGCAGAGGCGCAAAGAAGAAGAGTGACAGGATAATCCCGATGGATCGGGACTAAGAAGCCGGATAAGCAGGATTTGTTATTACGTTTTTTGGAGGCCGGATAACTTGAATGTATACACAGAGGATTTTAGAAAACATGGCTAAGCTGTGTGTAGTCATACCACCCTTCGTCGATGCCGGGTGTTAAGATGGAGTTAAAGAATGGATTCATGGAGTATATTAGCAGCATGGTGGGGTGCTCTGGTCGCAACGATAGTCCTTCTATTTGATTATTATAAATGGGCTAGATCTGGCCCACGGGTTCGATGTGATTCTAAATACGGCTGGAAAATAATGGTGGAAGGTGTAAATGATGATAACGAATATATTTTCTTCTCAGTGACAAATACTGGTGATCGTCCTACAACGATTACTAAACAAGCTGCATTATACTGGCCTAATAGAATCAAAAGATATTTCTGTAAGTCAAAAGAACAATTTTTTATTAAGGGCGGTTTGTATGATATGGGGAAAATACCGATGATTATTAAACCTGGCGAAATCTGGAATGGCGTAGCTCGAATCAATAGTGATATCCATAATCTGATGGAAAAAGGAGGTTATTTTTATCTCAGTCTTGATTTCTCACATCGTTGTAGACCATATTTATTTAAGGTTACAAAAGAATCAAAGCCTACGTAAGGACGGGTGTTGCACCTACACCCGCCAGAGGTAGGATTAGGCATGGTTCTCTATTAGTCATGGCTAAGCTGCGCGTAGTCATGCCACCCGTCCCGTCTTCTCTTAAGGAGATAATATTATGAATAATTATTGTGTATATGAAAAAGCAATAAAAGAACTGTATCATTTAACATACGGCAAATTCGAGCATGATGAAATAAAAGCTATCGAACTTTTTGATAAACTAATTGATCGGGGCACAAAAATCCATCCAGATGAATTGAAGAGACTGTGCAAAGATGTGGGATATTCGGAAGCAGCTAGGGAAGAAATTAGCCAGATTTATGATATTGTTAAATATTATAAGGAATATCTGAATAAACCAGATAAGAATCAACACTGGACTAGCAAAATGATTGATCGTTTGTATATAGGAGAGAACAATGAATGAAATTATTTATATAGTTACATTTACTGCCATAACATTTACAGTTGCATTTATACATCAGCTTGGAGAAAAAAAAGGGCATCGTGAAGGATTTTTAGAAGGTTGGTATTTTCGACATGAAAAAGATGGTTATGTGACCGATGATTTAATGGAGGAAATATTACCTCGTATATGCACTACTAATTTTGGAAATTTGGTAGATCCATCCGCCTTTGGTTCGAAAGAGAAACAGGCATTTTTAAAATGGATGGTGAACGAAAATCCAAGAATAGGTAGGGGGCTTACTTTTAAGGAATTTGCTGAGAAACATAAAGCGGACTTTGAATGGTTACTTGAAGAAATTGAAAAACGTAAAAAACAAGGATGTTTTCATTAATGGGTTATCTAACTACACACATCAGGCATAGCCTGTGCAAAATGTAGGACGGGCTGTGCCCTCCATCCTCCTACCGATCCTGTAATCCTGTCAAAAAATAAATCTTTCGGAATTTTCGTTTTGCAGCCATTCTTGCAGCGAAAATCCTTTTTTATCCTTATCCGAGATTAACGGCGTTGCAGAAGTGCATCTATCGAATAATTTTTTAAGTTCGGCATCACCCAGAGACCAGTCGATATCCTTTGCCAGGGGGGAGATTCCGGCTTCGCAGCCGGGGCTGTATTGACCGGTGCAAAAATATTCGATTATCGTTTCCTCATCCGGGAAGAAGTTTCCGTGGGCAAAACCGGGCGGCACCCAGATCCACTCCTGACAATCCCTGCCGGGATCGGCGGGCAAATCATATAAAATTATCTTGCCGAATGAGGGAGACCCTTTTCGTATATCCAACACCATATCCACCATTCGTCCCCGAATGGTCCGAACCAGCTTACCCATATAGGGATTCCACTGAAAGTGTAAGCCGCGGATCGTTCCTTTTTTCGAATAACTTTCGTTACACTGGACAAATTCAACGTTCTGAAAGCAACTCAGGTCCGGATGCGTGAGAAGATCACTTTTGCGAAAATGTTCCATAAAATAGCCGCGATGGTCAAGAAAACGTTCAAAACATATCACCTTGACGTCGGGTATTGGCAACGACTTTACATTTTTGATTTTCATTGGTTTCACCCTCAGATTCAACTCCCAACTGCAACGCGCAGCGGCACCATTAATTCTCCGATCACATTCCCGGCAGCGAGAAGTCGCACACAGATCCGAGCCTCGCGTGCGGACGTTGAAGGAGGAGATTTTACCGTACACTCGACTCGATTTTGACCGGCTTGTCTGAGAATTGTTTTCCACAGGGGCGGGCAACTGACTTGCAGCGATTGAGCCGTTAAGCTCGGACCTTTTAGTGAGAAGACAGATGTACCGGGGCAGCTTATGTCAGCAGGGAGCGTTTCCAGCCGCAACGCAGAAGTTCCCAAGGCTTTGGCCAGACCGACATTTCCAGCCCGGTAGAAAAGCAGTATGGGTTCGGTCGAAACGGTAAGACTGATACCTCCTGTCGTACTTTGGAGATTAGTGCAGGAACCATCCACACGGATGAGCTTAACAGTCTGCCGGGCGGGAAAGGGAACAAGCACGTCCTTACGGTTATCGTCCAGCCAAAGAATTTGTAAACAGTTGCCCTGTGAATCCCGAAACAGGTAAGCCTGTATCCCATCGGGATAGTGCATTTCTTCAACGAATTTCTTATCACAGATCCCGTTGACCATATGATAATAGGTGATCGCATCCAGTCGTGGATTGTATAAATTGTACTTGCAATCGAAGACACAGTGGGAGTCGCCGAATTGGCCCCGGGCCTTACCCTGGGGATCGGGATACTGAATAGTAAACCAACTGACGGTGGCGCCTCCTTCGGCGAAGAACACGGTGAACTTCTTGATCATCTCCAGGGCAACGGCAAGCCGCGTCTGCCCCTGGCTGTTTAGACCCAGTTCTGTGGAATGAATGGGTTTAACCGCGTGGTACTCCTTCATCAATTCCCGGTATTGGCGGATCGTCCGGCGAACGTTGGTATAGTGTTCATAGATATGGAAATCATAGGAATCGAGGTAATTCTGGTATCCGGCTTTGAAATACTCCTTATTTGGTTCGACCGAAGTTCCGATGACGTAGAGGTCAGGATCGAATGCCTTGACCGTTTCATAAATGGCCCGATAGGCACGGACATTTTCCCGCACCTTGTTGCCTGTACCGTGCGGTTCATTGCCCATAGCGATCATGGCCATACCGCGATGGGCATATTGCTTCAGGAAATTTTTCATTCCCTGACGGAGTGATTCTTCGCTGTATTCGGTGAAGCCGTTCCGCTCGACGTTAGCAGCGGGAGTGCCGGTAATCCATTTGGCGTTTAATTCTTTGCAGCGGTCGATTCCCGGACAGTGCGGCTGGTACGGGGATTTAGACGACCACCCGCCCCAGACGCCCATTAATCGTATTCCGATCCGGTCGGCAAGATCGAAGTAGATGGAAATCCGGCTGTCCCAATTACGAATAGTGAAGGGGATCTGTTCGGGAGCATACTTTTTAGTGATCGCCGGCGGCAGGATGGCCAGACCGGAGTATTCCCGGACCGGATCACCCTCCGCTTGCGGAATTTCCACATGCAGCTCATAGTACTTGCCCACGGCCAAGCGATCCGACGAAATGTCGATTTCCGTGATATAGATAAAACGGTTTTTTTGGCGAGGCGCAGTACGCAGAGTGACTTTGCCCGGCGCGATCTGCTCGGCGCCCCAGTAATCACGAATGGAATAGCTGACTGCCTGCTGCTCCGTCGGCAAAGGCTTACTTGCCTCGACGGTCACTTTGAAGTTGATCTTATCACCCGGCAGGAAGAGATTACCTACAGCATCGGTGGCGAGCAGTACGCGCTCGATTCGCTGCTCCATCGGCTGAACACTCAACGGCGCCGCGGATAAATCATTCAACCAGAACGAACCGTAGGTCTTGTTCAACTGGACGCGGAAACGGGCCTGAGATGCCGTCTTCGGCAAGACAATCGTTTTCGACGACTGTTGCCAATCCTCGTTGCCGTAGCCTATTCCGATGGGGATGGTTTCAAGTAGTCGGCCTGCACGGTCGAGCACGTTTAGGGTAATAGCGGCATGGTAAGAGTTATCTGGGGAGTGCAGCTTTGCCTTCCATGCATACCGTACCTGCCATGATCCAGGATTTACGTTGAATATCGGACTCGTCGTCCAGGTGTCGTTCTGCAATTGTTCGAGCGAACGCGTCAGGAGGAGGGCTTGTGCCGACTCGGCATGGCCCGGATTATCGATCCGAACGAGACCGGCAGTTTGCCAATCGGCCGACAGTGACTCAGACTCAAATCGTTCCTGGAAGGCCGACGGTTTCAACGTTGCTTCGACGAGGACGTCCGCTCGAATATCGGTAATGATAAGATCCGGTTTTTTGCCTTCATGAGAATCCGTGTTGAGCATCAGTTCGATGAGCTGAACGGAATCGTGCCACTTTCCATCATTCGCACCGCCCCAATGCTCGCTCCCGGCAATCTGGTTCGGTACGATTTCGACATCGTGCCAGTTGCCGTCTGTGTGGAAAGGAATGCCTTTGCGTTGGTGGCATTGCCCGGTGCCATCGACCAGGCGCAGGGCAAAGGATTTCGTTGTCTGGGAGCGCATCTTCATACGGATAACCTGCATGGCCTTAATATCCAGGTCGGCAAACGACTTACGCAGCCCGACATACGCGCCGCCGGCGGTGAAATCCGCATGCAGCCTCAGGGCGAATTTTCCGGTCTGCGGTTGATCGTGCAGCAGTTCCAGACCGCCATTGGCGCCGGCGAATTCCTGGCCCAGGTTGAAGCCCCAGTCAATCTGTCCGACCTGAAGCATCTCATCCAAACGAATTTCCTTAGTGACCGAGGTCTTCTTATCGACACTGGACAGCAGAAGTACATCGCTGATCTTGACGGTTGCCCTTGCTCCCATGTTGCGGTCGCACAGGATGACCAGCAACCGACCGGGCTGTTGCCATTTCCCATCGTTGGCGCCGCCCCATTTTTCATACTGGCTAGCGATATCCAGCGCCGAGGGTGTCCCCATCGTTTTGAAGAACTTCTCGACCGGGATGACGATCTGCTGCCAACCGTCTTTCTCATTGATTTTGAGTCGGATCTGATGGCATTGCTGCGATCCATCGACTAGCCGGATGCCCAAATGCTTTACACCGGTCGGAACCTGTACCCAAAACGATAGCGTATCGATCGGTGTTTCCGGCAGACGAATCGCGGCCTGCACGTAGTTACCGCCCTGCGAGAAATCGCCCAACAGACTCAAGACAGGTTTATCGCGATAAGATTCAGCGGCCAGTTCGAGCTTTCCCCGGGCGCCGGGAAACTCCGGTCCGTTACCGAATTCCCAGCCGCCTTGGGCTTTGTTACCATCGATAAGTGATATCGGCTGCTGACAGAAACCCAATGCCGACAATACAAAGGTACAAATACCCGCAAAAATTACTGCTTGCTTCATTTGGTTCTTCTATCAAATATTCCCTCGGTTATACTGGTTAAAAATACTGTAAACATTCAGAAAAATATTATAGCTGTTTTCAGACTGGATGCCAGTATAGTATTTTGCAAAAAGGGATTGTAACCTAAACGAACCTAAGTGCGTATGAATAATGATTAATGCTATAAAGATATAAATATCTGCTAACAGGAACCATCAGACAATTACACAGGTAAAAAAATCATAAAAATATTTTTCTGACAAGGAAATCGTAACAATATCGTAACATTTGCAGACTACACTAAGACAGAGTAATCGCATAGAATATCACAATAGAAATGGAGAAATATCATGTTGCGGAAACACATTCTGCTGATCGGACTGGTGTTTTTGGGAATCGTCCCGGTTCTGGCGTTCGGCGCTCGTATTTTGCAGCCGGCGACACAGTGGCTACCGCCGAATACCTTGCTGACGGTGGAGATAACACAGCCTAAATCGTTACTTCAGTTATTTACGGACAAGCAACTGATCGCGCAGATTCAGGAAATGCCGTTTTATCAAAAACAGAGCGCCAATAAGAAATTCCAGGAATTTCTCGGCGTGGTCAACCTGATCGAGATGACGTTGAACACGGATTGGCGAACAGGTCTGGCGAAACTGACGGGGGGAGGAATCACGTTAGCGGTATTCCCCCCCGATATGGTCGTGCTGATCATCGACGCGGAAGATGCTCAGATGCTGACGCAACTGCATGATTTCTTTCTGAATGCTGCCCGAGGCGAGGCCGAGAAACAAGGCCGGACGAATCCAATACAATCCAAAGACTATCAGGGAGTTTCGTACTGGTCGTTCGACGGCAAAGAAGCCCATGCGATCATCGGCAACCGGTTTATCTTCTCGAATAAAATAGCAGGTTTGCAAACTGTTCTTGATCTTCGTAGCCAGAAGGGAAATTCGAATCTGGCCCAATCCAGTGCCTATCGAGAAGCCCAACGAGCCGTCGGATCGAATCCCACCGCCAAGGTGTATGCCAACCTGCAGGTTCTTAAATTTATCCCCGGCGTGGCGGAGGCGCTGAATCAGGGAAAGAAAAATCCGTTAGCCGCTCTATTATTAGCCGGAATCACAGAATCGTTACGCTCGTCGAATTGGCTGGCATTAAAGGTACAGGTGAAAGAAAAAACGCTGCATCTGCAAGCCATGATGGATGGCGCCAAAATCGATCCGACGGGACCAGCGGCATTTTCCCTGCCCGCCAAACCGGGAGAAGGAGCGTTGCCGAATCTGAGAGTACCAAGATACCTTGCGGGTTTAAGTCTCTACCGGGATTTGCATCGATTTTATGCGGCCAAAGATGATCTCTTCCCGGAGCGGACTTCGGGATTAATCTTTTTCGAGAACATGATGGGGATCTTCTTTAGTGGCCGCGACCTGACGGATGAAGTGCTCGCCGAAATTAACCCGGAAATTCGCTTTGTTGTGGCGGAGCAAAACTATGATCCCGAAGTCGGCATCCCCCAGATTAAGCTGCCGGCATTTGCCGTCGTTCTGCGACTTCGTAATCCGGAAGGCTTTGATGAAGTAATGGAGGAATCGTGGCAGAAAGCCTTGGGATTGATCAATTTTACGCGCGGACAGCAGGCCCTGCCGGGATTGATCATTGACAAACCGACATACAAGCAGACGAAATTTTCCGTAGCCTATTTTTCCACCACCGGTGTCACGGAAAAGACGAATCTGCATATGAGGTATAATTTCCGGCCGGCGCTGGCCATGCCCGGAAATTATGTGATCCTGAGTTCTACCGAGGGACTGGCCCGAGACTTGATAGACGCATTGCGCTTGGAGATGAAGCGTCCTGCCAGGGCCCTGGTTCATACTCATAGTATGCTGGAAATTGACGGAGATCAGTTGTCTTCGATCCTCAAAGCGAATTTCGAGACACTAGTGAGGAATAATATGGTGGATGAAGGCCGCACAAAGGAAGAAGCGGAATCAGCGATAGATCTTCTCATCACCGTAGTACAGTATGTCGATCGGCTGAAACTGAGCGTAGGGATGCAAAAAAATCTCACCCGAGCGGATCTGGAACTCAAACTGAATTTGCCGTAAAATGATAACAGGATTGGAAGGAGTCCATTATGATGGAAACGCAGAATCCATCCTTCGAACATACATTTTTCTGGGATAAGGGGATTGAAGGTATCGATCCGGCTTGGGCATGGTCGCGGTACGAACCGAACGCGCAGCAGCCTTGGAATTTGGCGCTGGCAGGACACCTATACCGTCGGGCTGCATTCGGCGCTACTTGGTCCGAGTTGCAACTGGCCTTGAATGCCGGTCCTCAATTCACGATCGACAAACTGCTCCAGCCGCGAACGGACGCGATTGCGTTTAACCACAGTTGTGATCAATATGATGCCTCGGCGGCCGGCGGCGGCTCTGCAGATTCGCTGCGGGCGTGGTGGCTACGACGCATCCTGCAAACGCCTAGTCCGCTGCTGGAGAAAATGACGCTCTTCTGGCACAGCCACTTCGCCGTCAATAACGACGCGGTCAAAAGCGGCGACTTGATCCTGCACTATATCAAATCCCTGCGTCGTAACGCCCTGGGGAGTTTTCGGGATATGCTCGCTGATATGGTGCGGGCCCCGGCGATGCTGATGGGATTACAAGCCGGCATAAACCGCAAGGCCCAACCGAATGAGAATTTCGTACGACCATTGTTCGATACCTTCACTTTGGGAACAGGCCCTTATACGGAAAAAGACATCCAGGAAGCGGCCCGGGCGTTTACCGGTTTGTTCGTATTCAAAGGTCGGCTGCGCGAAATCCCCCGTGAGCACGACGACGGCGTAAAGCAGATTTTAGGACATGAAGGAACTTTCACGCGTGATGATGTCGTACGCATTGTGCTGGCGCATAAAGCCACTTCCCGACACATCGTTCGCAAACTGTATCGTCAATTTATTTCGGAAACGGTTGAACCCTCCCAGGAAATCATCGATCCTTTAGCAGAGAATTTTGCCAAAGACTATAATATTAAAAACGTGGTCGAGATCATGCTTCGCTCTAATTTGTTTTTCTCACCCGTGGCGTACCGTAACCGAGTTAAAAGTCCTCTGGAATTTTCACTAAATCTAATAAAAGGCCTGGAAGCACTCGTACCCACTGTCCAACTATCTTTGGATCTGGCCAAACTCGGACAGAATCTTTATCATGCTCCCACGGTGAAAGGCTGGGTCGGCGGTACGTGCTGGATCGACGGCGCTGCCGTCACCGGGCGATTCAATCTGGCGGACGCACTACTCGGCAAGAAAAAACCGTACGCCGAAAAACTTGATCCCTGGCAAATCGCTGCCAGGCATGGACATGCCTCGATGAAGACCGCCGCGCAATTTATAATGAACGTATTTCTACAGGATGATCTGGATGATTCGGTTCGAAACACCTTGTGGGAAATGCTCGACGCTTCCGAAATTAAGGCTCCGGAAGAAAAGATACGACGTTTTACTCACTTGGTCGTTTGCCTGCCGGAATTTCAGTTGACCTGATAATAGGAGACATATTATGTCCTGTACTCGACGAGACTTTTTGAAGACGACAGTGGGAACTTCCATACTGGTATCGCTTGCCGCCACTACACCCGCTTTACTCGTACGAACGGCCCAAGTGGCTGCTTCGCAGCCGAAAAAACACGATACGGTATTAATCGTTCTACAACTGACCGGGGGAAACGACGGTCTCAACACCATCGTTCCTTTTACCGATGATGAATACGGCAAACACCGCCCCACCTTACGCCTGCCGACAAACGAACTGCACAAAATCAACTCCGACCTGGGTTTCCACCCACGTATGGGAGCGATGGCAAAGGTATTTCAAGAAGGACATTTGAATATTATCCAAGGAGTCGGCTACCCCAATATGAACCGCGACCATGAAAGAGCGATGCGAAACTGGCATACCGCCTCACCGGAAAAGCTGAATTGCCAGACGGGCTGGATCGGCCGAACCGTGGATGGCATTGAGCAGCCTGAGGATAATAATACTCCTGCCGTCTTTGTCGGTCCTATCGCCAGGCCCTTCGCTCTGAATGCACAACAAACAAATATTCCTTCTATCCAAGAACCGCGGGATTTAACCTGCCAAAATATCCCGGTCAATTCCGACTATTTTTCCGCCTACCAAAAATTAGCGGAACTACCTCGAAGTGAGAAAAATGATATATTGAAATTTGTACAGCAGGCGACCACACAAGCCTACCTCAACAATCAAAAAATTCAGCAGGCAATGCGTTCATTCACCGGCACATCTCAGTATCCCCCTTCCAAGCTGGCCGGGGATTTGAGTACGATAGCCCAACTGATTCGGGCCGATATCGGTATTCGTATTTATTTCGTGGAGCTGGGCGGCGGCGGGATCGGCGGATTCGATAATCATGCCAACCAGAAAGGCAATCACTGCGCATTGCTGCATCAGCTTTCGGAAGCCATAGCGGCTTTCGTTCAAGATTTGAAACAAGCCAAGTTGTTGGATCGAGTCTTATTGATGACGTTTTCGGAGTTCGGCCGCACGCTCCAGGAAAACGGCCGTCGTGGCACCGGACATGGCGCTGCCGCTCCCATTTTTGTAACCGGCGGAAAGGTAAAACCCGGCCTCACCGGCGCCCACCCGAGCCTGACCAACCTTGATAACGGCGCCTTGAAGTTCCATACGGATTTCCGCCAAGTTTATGCCACGGTTCTGGATCGTTGGTTGGGCTTCGACAGTCGTGTTGCGCTTGGAACAACATTCCAACCCCTGGATATCCTGCAAACATAAATTCACATATCGATTTACCGGACGATCATGACAGGAGAGGGATCAGGTTGGATCTTCTTCTAACTTCTCAAATTCGCGACGGTAGTCCTGAGGGTAATCCATATCCTCGAGTACAGTATTCGTGGCTACATTCAGTTCCTTGATGTCTTCCGGATGTGCATCCAAAAGCCCCCGTAAACCTATGCCATCAAAGCAATTAAGAATTTCAGAAAAATATGGTTGGGCAAACAGTAAGGGATGGCCTCGTTTCCCTTGAAACATCGGGACGAGAATACCTTTCTTGGAGGGATGAAATTCCATTAGTAAAGAATTGATAATTTCAGTGGTAATTCCCGGTTGATCTCCCAACGCGATCAGGACTGCCTGGCATTGTTGCGGCAGGGCCTGCAATCCACAACGTACGGATGAAAGCATCTCCGCCTGCGGATCGGGATTCGTCACGATAGGGACAGGCCGATTGGCAAGTTGCTGGGAAACTTTCTCCTTGTCGTTTCCTACCACTACGAACACTTCGTCAAGGCGGCACTCCAGAAGCTGATCGACGATATGCTGAATGACGGCTTTTCCCGCGTAGGGCAGTAGCAATTTCTGGACGCCCATGCGGCGAGATTGACCGGCGGCAAGTACGATAGCACAAATCAAGGTTTGATCCTATCTCCCGGAGGTTTATACTTGCTGCCTTTGCGTCGAACGGCTATGAGCTGGGCCGTGATACTGGCGGCGATTTCGGGTACAGTCAGGGCGCCGATATCGAGACCGATAGGAGCATATATCCGATCCCATTCGTCCGGGCTGGCCTGCTTTGTAGTGAGAAACTTATCTCGAATCAGCGCCACTTTGCGTTTGCTACCGATCATGCCGATATAGGCGACCGGTTTGTGGATGCAGGCCTGCAAAGCCTCGGCGTCATACTGATGTCCGCGAGTAACGATCACAATATAAGTATCCTGGTTACATTCGTAAGTAGCCAGTTCTTTCACCATATCGCCGCAGCAAGTCGTTACACCATCCGGAAACAAGTGCGGCTGGGTAAACTCCGGGCGATCGTCGATTACGGTAATGTCAAAATCGATAAGACTTGCCTGGTAAGCGAGGGCCTGACCAATATGTCCGCCCCCAACGATTAAAAGGAGAGACTGGGAAATTATCGGTTCCAGTAACGCTTCGCCTCCCGTTGATTTACTTTCAATATACTGCGGCGTTTGACAATGCAAGCAAGCTTGGATGACTTCGGCGTCCAGGAAGTCGAATTTCTGAGGTATTGCGTCTTTAGCAAAGAACTGCCGCGTAACGTTTACAGCTTCATTGGAATGGATTAGGGTAAGCACGACTCCTCGTTGGCGATTTTGGAGCGTCTGTAATGCCTGCAGGTAACAATCCTTTTGATCGTTAACTATGGGATCAACCAGAATTCGCATTCTGCCGCCGCAGATGGGATCATGATCCTGAGTGTTTTCTCCCTCCAGATAGAAGTCGTAAAGAATCGGACGCTTAGAATTACAGGCTTCTATAGCTCGACGCTGCGTTTCTGCTTCGACCAAACCGCCGCCTATAGTGCCGAAGATATTTCCCGAAGAATCAATAATGGCTTTGGATCCGACTTTCACCGGTGTGGATCCTTCGGTTTTCAGGACCTGGGCCAGGGTAAATGAACGCTCTCGCTCGCTGAATTCTATGATGGTTTGAAAAATTTCTCTGTCTGACAAATTGGAATTCATAGTATGTGGGGGGCACCTTATATATCTAGATGTTTATCCTTCTTGGAGGACGCCGGCTCGCAGGGGCATGGAGCGCAGGCGTACGCCGGTAGCGGCAAAAACGGCATTAGCAATAGCAGGGGCGATGGCAATGATAGGGGTTTCCCCCCCACCGGCGGAGGGAATATCCGTTTTGTTTATCAGATGGACGTTGATTTTAGGAACATCCTTAAAGCGGGGCACGCGATATCCTGCAAAGCCGGCATTTAAGATCTGGCCGTCTTCAAATCGCATTTCTTCGCGCAAAGTAGCGCCTAATCCCATGATAATGCAGCCTTGCACCTGGGAAGTCAGGTTGGCCGGATTGACAACCGGGCCGCATTCAAAGACTTCACACACCTCAAGCACTTTGATCTCGCCCTCTCGACGATCGATAGCCACTTCCACACACGCTGCTACCACGGAATTTTTTTCCGTGCCGCACGCCAAGCCGACTCCCCTTTCCTTCGTGATATTTTTACAACGCGCGTCCCAATCAAAATGTTCGACGGCGGCCTGGAGTACGGTTCGGATGCGGGGATTATCAAGATGAGCCAACCGATAAGCCAGTGGATCCGTTCCGGCGGCGGCAGCCAGTTCATCAATAAACGACTCTCGGGCAAAGTTGTTGGCAGTCGCGGCAAGGCAGCGGTAGGCCCCCTGTCGTAAAGGAGAATCGGAACCGATGGATCGAGTTCGGAGATTGGGAATGTCATAGGGTGCATCAATAGCCGCTCCGCCGGCGTTGATATTGATAAAATCCCAGGCAAGCAGTGCGCCCTTCTCGTCCAGGCCGCCCTTGCACTCAATGAGAGCCGCTGGCCGGAAGTAGGCCCAGGTAAACTCCTCGGTTCTCGTCCAGTGTACCGCTACGGGACGTCCGGCAACCTTGGCGAGTCGAGCCGCTTCTTCCGCCGCCTCCCCGGTATGTTTGCCCCCGAATCCTCCTCCCATATCGGGGACAATTACGCGAACTCGATCGGCTGGCAGCCGTAATGCGCGGGCCAGGTTTCCCTGTACTCGCTGCGGGCCGTCAACGCCCGTCCATACCGTTAAGGCGCCATCTTTCCACTCGGCGGTGGCCGCCCTGGGTTCCATAGGACAATGCTGAATGTAGGCAACTTCATAGGTTTCACTGAGAACTTTAGCAGCGTCGGTAAGACCTTTGTCAATCGAACCTCGGTTACCGCCGCGCGATCGACGTCCGCCGCCTGAGGATCGAGCGTTCTTTTTCAGATGAGAAAACAAATCCTTGCTCGACGGATGAGCAATGGTTTTCCAGGAAGCCGTTTCAGCAATCGCCTCCAAGGCCTGGGTTGCCCGATATGACGTCGGGGCAGCACAACCCACAAACTGACCTTCGCGGACGACGACCACGTCCTTCATAGCCTGGGCGGGAGATAAATCAATGGCTTCCAGAGTGGCCCCGTAGGAAGGCGGTCGCAGGATCTTACCATAGAGCATATTGGGGCGTTGGACGTTCGAAGGATATGGGTGGGTTCCGGTAACCAGGTCGCGATAATTCGGTCGGGGAACGGACGTACCCATGGTTTCCCATTCGCTAACCGGCGTTATCGTAATACCGGATGGGATGGATTTTTCAAAGGTCTCCGCAAGGTTTGCTGATTTCGCCAAATCGGCATACGTCATATTTTGTTTCGTTTTGCGGTTTGTGATCGTACCATGATGCACTTCTAAAATATTACTATCGACGTTCCATTGTTCAGCAGCCAGGTGTGTCAGGAGTTGGCGTGCGGCAGCAGTACCTCGGCGTACGGTAGGAACTGTGGAGGGGGTAGTCCGGCTGCCGGCGGTGATCCCGTCATCCGGAACGAGCGCGGTATCCGCCATAATGAGATGAATCCGATCCGCGGTCACCCGCAATTCTTCTGCGGCGGCCTGGGTAAGTTCAGCGCGGGCGCCCTGACCTTCCTCAACTTTACCGGTCATCACTGTAATGCGTCCGCTTTGATCGATGTGTACCCGAGCAGAAACAGGCTGGGAACGTCCGCCGCGCGACCGGAAACGTTGCCCCATCGCGGTCTCGCCCGTAACGGTGATGAGCAAACCGGCGCCGAGGATCTGTAAAAAGGATCGCCGACTTATATCCAAATTACAGCGATGTTCTTCTCGCAACTCGCCGCGTTCTATTTCATATATTTCATTAGTAAGGAGATTATCAGTCATGAGGGTTTACCTCCTGTCTTCGGTTGGCAGCTCGCTTTACCGCCGCCAGGATTTTCGTATAGCCATTACACCGGCATATGTTCCCGTTCATCGCACTGACAATTTCCGCGTCCGTGGGATGGGGATTCTTTTCCAGCAGCGCCGCCGCTGTCATAATCATACCACTTGTACAATACCCGCATTGCATCGCCCCCTCGGCAAGGAAAGCCTCCTGAACGGGATGTAATTTATCGCCGTTGGACAGCCCTTCAATAGTCGTAATGGATTTGTTGTCGGCGCGAACGACAGGGGTAATGCAGGCCAACGTTCGTTTCCCATCCATGATGACCGAACAGGCCCCGCACCAGCCTTCGCCACACCCATACTTGGGGCCCGTTACCTGTAAATCTTCTCGTAAGACATCGAGAAGAGGACGCTGCGGATC
>CAZNQT010000021.1:0-20049 GCA_964574885.1 uncultured Pirellulales bacterium | reverse complement strand
CAGTGGAGTAGCTCTAGGTGGTCGCCGTATCATAATAAAAAGAGGAATATACATTTCAACAGGGAGTAAACGGGTATGAGGGAGGTCAAGATATCACGATTAACGACGCCTCGGTAATCGGCTGCCCGACCGAGGAACTACGGATCCGCTCCCTGTATCCGTCGGCCAAGGAGGTATATAACACGCTGATTCGATTCGACGGTTTGGCAGAAATGGCGCCCAACGCGAAAGTACAAAGCGCGGAACTGGTACTCACTTACGGCGTACAAACCTTACAAGAAGGCGTCCCGGCCGTGATTGAAATTTATACGGTCGGCAAGATGTGGAACGATCCGAACGCCACGTGGACCTTGGCGAACGGCGGTCTGCCCTGGGAGGAATCCGGCGCTCAAGGCGTAACCGATCGACTGGCTCTGCAAGGAGATCCCGTAGATATGGGTACGCGGAGTTATCCGGATTATTACGCGGAAGGCAGGGAATTTCACTTCCCCCTGGATGCCATTGAAGTGCAAAGCTGGTTTGATAATCCGGATTCCAATCCGGGGATACTCCTGGTGATGGATTCGGTGTCGCGGACCAGCGTGATATTTCATAGTAATAATTCCGCGGACGCAGACGATCATCCGCTGCTGCGGGTGACGGCGATTTCGTGTCCATCCATTCCCGGCGACGTTACGAACGATTGCTATGTAAATATGTTTGATTATGAACAGTTGGTCTCGGAACATCTTCACACTGCAAATCTGACAGCGGACATCAACGGAGACGGCATAGTGAACCTGGTAGATTTATCCATATTATGCGGAAACTGGCTGGAATGCAGTCATCCGGACGATCCGAGCTGTGACTGGACAGGACCGTAAAAGCGTGGATAGTTGTGAGTTGTGAGAATTAAGAAGAATTCAGGAGTCAGGAATCAGAATGCAGAATGAATCGGTATGCATAGCATACCCTACAATGACAGCGAACAGTCCGCCGAAGGCGGCGGAGCTACAGAGCGGCGGAGATATATAACGAGTGGAGTGGACTGGACCCTAAGAAGCGGGCTATAATTTAATGGGAAATGCTATAATTTTAATTTAAGTAAGGAGAGTAATTATGAAAGGCAAACGAAGAGGCTTCACACTGATTGAATTACTGACGGTAATCGCGATCATTGCGCTCTTGTTGAGTCTGGCAGTGCCGGCGTTGAATGAGGCCCGGATGCGCGCTCGTATCGTGGGCGATCAAGCCTCGCTGCGGGTGGTGAACGATGCGGTAGAAAATTTTGCCAATGATATGGGATTTTACCCGGATTCTTACCATGGACAAGGCATGTTACTCAAACAACAACCTGCGGGCGCCCCCCTATTTAATCCGGTTCCGGATTACGATCAAGGCGCGCACACGCTGTTTGAGGCGTTGGCGGGCCTGGATCATATCGGCTATCAAAAGGATCACGTATATGTAATTGATCCGGACACCGGCGTTCCCTCCGTGTATGACGCGGATCGTAGAAGGGTGGAAACAAAGCGATGGGGTCCCTACCTGAAGCTGGAAAGCGTCAACATCGGGACCATGCAAGAAGCCCACAAGAACAGTACAGTTTTTGTCAATAACAACAATCCCATATTCATGGACACCCTCGATGTGCAGGACACCCGCGCGATCCTTTACTACAAAGCCAATCCGTCCCGACATCTTATCAGTCAGGTCTATCGTTATCGAGACAATGCCGGCATCACCTCGGATAAGGACCAAAACAGCGGCTTATATTACCATTGGGACGAAGTCCAAGATCAGAACATTTCGACGCCGCCGGATTTTGCAGGCGATCCAACATACTCATATGCAGTCCCTTATAGCGACAGGATATATTTCTGGGATAAATTTATCAAAAGTATCTGGAACAAGGATACGGGCGATAATTCCGCGGTTCCCTATGCCTCCGCCACTGCTCGCCCGCACAATCAAAGCAGCTTTATCCTGATCAATGCGGGCCGGGATCACCGGTACTTTACGGAAGACGATATTACGAATTATAAATAATAACGGTTGACGGTAAGAGAAGACGGGAGACCACAGATTTCACGGATTACACGGATTAAAATGTTTTCACTGTTAATTTTTACTTCTTCTCTTCGTGTGATCTTCGTGGTAAAGGATTTTCGTGGGGCTCGCAGGATACGGTGACGCAGAAAGCCAGACAATCCGGTTATACGTTTATCGAGATCATGGTGGTGGTGGTGATTATCATGATCCTCACGGTGGGCATCCTCACGGTAGGCGCCTACGTAAAGAAGAAGGCGCAGATCGACGAGACGAAGAATTATATCCAGATACTGGTGTCGGCGCTACAGGAATATAAGAATTATCATGAAGGGAATTTTTCGGGATTTCCGGGCAATTGGAATGATTTTTTCACCTGGCTGGATGAGGCGCCAAACTGCCGGAAGATACTCGACAAGATACCGCCGGAAAAACGAATCGTTGATGGTGACGGCGTGATAGTTGCGGTGCGGGATGCCTGGGGCACAGAAATGAGATATATCGACAATGATCCTGGCAATTTTCCGACGATTCGCTCGGCGGGACCGGATAAAGAATTCAATAATGCGGACGATATCACGAGCGATAAGTTATAAGAAAAGTGGATCGTTGTGAGTTGTGAGTTGTGAGTTGTGAGTAGAGGGAGGGAGGCCAAAACGGGGGCACAGGGTAACCGCCCCCCGGTTGACACCGGGGGCTATGAGACGCGGGTACGCGAGGGGGAAAATCCTACGGAGCTTTATGATTCAGACGAAGCTCCGTATATCGAGTATTTCAGCAGATAGGGTGGACTATGCCCCCCCATTATAGTAACGGTACGGCGGTGGGCGATCAGGGAGGCGATTCGTATAATCAAGTAGTGGGGATAGTTGTGGATTGTGAGTTGTGAGAAAAAGAGATTCCTCGCTCCAATCAGAATGGCGGGAACGGGAAATGGTGCAAGGAAATATATGACGATGAAGAAAAGACGGCGAAAGGCGGGGTTTACGCTGATCGAGATGCTGGTGGTGATCTCGATTATCGCGATCATGATCAGTCTGACCGTGCCGGCGATCAACAATATGGTACAGTCGCAGCGTCTGACCAGTGCGAAGAATCTGATCCGGACGGCGCTGGCCCAGGCCCAGGCCTATGCGGTCAAGGAGCGCAAATACGCAGGGCTTCGGTTTCAGGAGGACCGGGCGGGCCGACAGTATATCATTCTGGTGGAGAGTAAGAATATTACCATCATTGATGGATTAAATTACGGCGCCTGGAACAACTTTCAAATGCAGAATCTCTACACTCCGGTGGATAATGTGTTGCCGATGGCGCTGCCGGTCGGGATAGCGGTCCTGCCTACCTACCGCAGTCTCTGGGAAATCGATTTTCTCCCGGACAATGGTGACGGTATCGTCGGGCCCGGCGATGGCGACGGTATCATCGATCCTGATGAACTGGCAGAGGCGACGACCTTCTGCATTTTATTTAATCCTTCCGGCCAGTTGGTAATGTCTTCCGCCCAGTGCGGCCCGCGAATTTCTTCGACCAAGTATCCTGGTTATGCAATATCCTACAACGATTATTCGAATGAAGAAGACAGCATATTTGACAATAATGCCAGCAGATTGCCTTCGGAAGGACCGCCGCTACTGGGCGATACGCTTCAACTCGGATATACCAATGTGAAAACGAGTCAGGGCGGGATTTATGTTTACGAAAAAAATACGCTAGAGGAAGTGCCGGGGGAAGAGCGATTGGATTATATTTTTTTATAAGATGAACCCAGCGCTGATCAACATTTATACAGGGGAGATTTTGGAAGAAGAATGAAATAGTTTACGATTTACAGTTTACAGTTGACGGTAGAACGATGCAGAATACCAGAACGAGACAGAGCGGTTTTACGTTGATGGAAGTGATGTTCGCGGTGGCGATCCTGGCGATCGGTTTGATCTTCCTGGCGTGCCAGTTCCCGGTGGGGCTGTTTGCCTCGCGGGACGTGGTGGATCAGTCACGGAATCTGATCGAGTCGCACAACAGCCAGGTCATGCTGGAAGTACAGTTGTCCCTGGTTCCCAATTTGAATCAAGCGATCGATACACGCGGGAAGGACGAATATTATACAAATAGTCCTCCCGGTCCTGATCCTGCGTTTCCTCGATTTCCCTTTAGGGATCTCTGGAGAGTGCATTTACTGGTTAAGCCGAACGTATTGGCGTATTCGCTCGATACCGATACGCCGAGACTGGTTCTGGATGACCTAGAAGGATTTTCGGATTATATTATTAAAACCTCCCCTGACCTTTTAAATCCTACAATTTTTCCGGAATTTCCATTCTGGCCATACCAATACGGCGATGATCCTGATAATCCGAATACGTTTCCGTTAATTACACCGGTTTCAAATACGGTATGGCCGCTGGGATTGAGGGATATCGGCTATATGAACAGTCCGCCGGTGGACGAGAGCGATCCGGAGGTACAAAAGCGATTGCAGGACGCGGGAGTCAGTCCCTTTATTGACCTGGATGAGTATTACAGAGCTTTAAACCTGGCGATTTTTGACACCTCGCTGAAGCGCCGCTATAGTTGGGCGGCGTTTACTATCGAGGGCGAAGCGCAATACTATATTTTTACCTTTCGTCAACCGCGCAAAGAGGTGCAGTATGCAATGCAGATTCCGGAATCGTTTCTGAATCCACGAATATGGGATCGAAGTTCCAATCAACCGGGAAGTGATTATGAAGCGGGCGGGATGTTTGATTCTCCACCGGCGTTACCCTGGCCGATGATGCCGGCGCATTCGGATTGGGATCCGTTGGGATTTTTTGGAGATCGCGTTTTTCCGGTGCCGTGGCGGGTGTGCCTGCCTCCGGAATACTGGTATCGATACAACTGGGATTCATCCAATCATGTACTGGTGGATCATATCGGTCCCACTGCCTTTGCGGCGCCAGCAGAGATTGCAGCGATTTTGCGCCCCGGGTCGATCCTGATCGACGGGGACCCGGACGATCCACACTATATAAATCCGAATGCCGTCCCCGGCAGTGCCAGAAACCCCCGAACCACCACCGGCAGCGGTAATGTGTATGAGGTGGAAGAGATTTTACCGCCGGGGACCTGGGAGACCGATGATGATACTCATGCGTATTATGAACTAACGCAATTATTTGCATCGTTACCGGATACGTATCTCGTGAGGCTGCGTACGAATCTGCGCGATCATCTGCACTATTTCTGGGTGTTTCCGCCGCCGGTAATTCGGGATGCATTTGGAAACTTTATGGATTATGAGGATTGGCAGCCGGTGGTGGGCGTGACGAAGAAAGTGATAGATATCAATTAAAAAGGCAAAATTAAAAATTAAAAAGCATAGCCACAAAAAGCACAAAAGACACAAAAGAAAATAATCCGTGCAATCTGTGAAATCGGTGGTTTTAAAAGAGATGAATAATTTGAGAACATATCGTAGCGGGGGCATGACGCTGGTGGAGATCATGGTGGCGGTGGGAATCACCGTGGGTATGCTGCTGCTGATCGGGACGGTGTTTAAGAGCGCCACCGACGCCTCGGGGTCGGCGATGGCGAATAACGAAATGATGAATCATATGCGAACGCTGACGAATCGGCTGGAGCAGGATTTTTCCGGCTTGCGTACGGATATGCCGATAGCAATTATCTTTGAGGCCCATCAGAACAATACCAACGATCCGACGTTTAATCCAAACGATGATCTGACGTGGTTTGGCGATCTTGACGATGATTATAAAGTTATCCGTTACGATCGGATCAGTTTTTTCGCAAACGGAGAATTTCATCCGAGTTATCCGGTCGATAGTGCGGGGAACGTAGCCCGGATTTTTTATGGTCAAATGCTCCACAGTCCTCATCTGAATATCGCCAATAACGTCTCGGCGCCCCGTCAGATTCTGGCGCGTCGTTTCAAGATTCTAACCGCAGATGCGTCCGTACCGACACCACTGGATTGGGCAACTATAGCCGCATCCACTACAGGGGAGGTGTACGATTACGATTATTTCGAGCAGGCATCGGTGTCGTTCTGGAAGAATCAACCGCCGGCGAACTATGAAGGTTATTATTTCGACCAGACCACGATCGGCTCAATGGTACGACCGGTGGATTACGAAAGGGTTCGAGATACGATAGATTATTTCCTGGATGGTTTACCGATCGGGCAGCACCCAAATTCTTATGTCAATGCGAATAATAATACCGGTTATGGTAGTGATGCGCGACAAAATGCCTATGGAGAGGATGCGCTGCAGCGGTTGTTTTTTCTTTCGGATGTCACGGATTTCAAGATCCAACTCTATCTACAGTTAAAGGGCCAAAATCGCTGTCGCTGGTTTCCAGACGAGAATGACTTTATCGTTATTCAACAATTAGTAGGATCGCCGAATCTCGTAACTTCGTTTGCCTTGTACTGGAATGTACCGGACATGGATAACACAAAAGAACCAACACCCGTAGCGGATCCCGGAGGGACGGCTATCTCCTGGTGGTCGATATTGGACGAATCCGTACCACTGGGCCAGACAATTACTCTTACGGGAGCTAATGGTATTTTTGAAACAACCTGGCCCAAGGCGATCCGGTTTACGTTTACGCTCTACGACAAGAATCGGCAGCGCTTTCCCGACGGGCAGACGTTCAGTTATATTGTGAAGATCCCGCCGCGATATTAGACACAGATTTACACTGATTAAAACGGATGAAAGAAAATTCAAATGAATAAAGAATATAAATACAGTGATATTACGGAAAAGATTATCAAGGCAGCATACGATGTGTACAACACCTTAGGATATGGCTTCCTCGAAAAGGTCTATGAAAATGCCTTGGCCATTGAATTAAAAGAAATCGGTATGCCCTCCGAACAGCAAAAACAAATTAAAGTGTATTACAAAAAAATTATTGTGGGTGATTATATTGCGGATTTAGTCGTGGAGAATAAGGTAATCGTAGAGGTCAAAGCGGTTCAGGCTATCGAAAAAATCCACGAAGTGCAGTTAGTGAACTATTTAAAAGCGACGGATATCGATGTGGGGCTCTTAGTTAATTTTGGACCGGAGATCCAGATCAAACGAAAAATATATGATCAGTAAAATCTGTGAAAATCAGTGTCTAAAAATATCAGACACAAATTGACACTGATAAATAGAGCGAGGGTTGAAGGGATGAAACCGATTAAGCATATATTACACAAGATAATCCGGAGCCGTCGGGGCAACGCCCTGATCTTGGCGATCCTGACGACCATGCTGTTGTTCATCGTCGGAATGGTGTTTCTCAGTTCGACGATCATGGAAAAGAGCACCATCGTAAACCTCGATCAGGACGAAATTCTGGATAACGGCGTCCAACAGGTCATCGACAAGATCGATGCCGTCCTGGCGGCGGACATGATCAGCAGCGGCCTATTAAATACGAGACCGTATGATTATCCGGGCCCGTCGGATCCCTGGCTGGCGTCTTCGGAACCGGAAATTTACTATGATGCCGACGGAACGATGTGGTATTCCTGGCCCCACATCACCGATCTCTGGGGTGACTTTAGTCGCAATGATGACCTGCTGTTTGGGAACGGATCCAATTATATTTTTAATGGGATTACGTTTAATAATTATTATGGCCCTCTTAGTGCATATCATTACGATCCCGATTTTTACGATCCTGCCGATCCGACTACACACTGGATGACAAACAGCCAATTTAACCATGATACTTCATCCGACTCGCATCCTTATTGGGTGTCGGCATTTAATATGGTTGGTAAAATCATCCATGAGGATACTCCGATTGAAAACACAATCCTGGATAAGAATCCCGATGCCTTTTTTAACCAACGTAATTTGGGCTATAGCGACAGTTGGAACGGGATGCGAGCGGACGCCGACGGGGACGGGATTGCGGACTCCCGCTGGGTCGTCATCCCCGACAGTAAAACCACCGATCAGGATCAATGGCTCTGGGCCGCCGTGCGGATCGTCGATAACGGCGGTATGCTCAACCTGAATACGGCGCTAAGGGGATATGATCCGCTAGATCCGCAACCCACCGGCGACGGTTCGCTGCTGACCGATATCGATATGGAATCGATTTGCCGATCAGACACACCTAATCCCGATGATCGCACGATTTTACACGTCTATCGCTGTGAGGGAAATCCTGTTTCAGCAGTTGATTATTATCTCGATGTCGCTCGCCGGATAAAGAATCCGGTCTTAAATCCCATATCAGGAGCTCCCTATACTCAATTTGGCCTGGAGGATGAACTGGAATTTCGCAACCGATTTTTTATCAACACCAATGTCTTATCGGCTTCCGAGAGATACTGGAACAAAACCTTTGCCAGCCCCAGCAATTTAACCAAAAGCATTCCTTATTTTAATCCTTATCCGCTGGATATGAATACGTTGGGAAATTGGTACCAGAAAGCGAGTTTTGATTTGACGACCGGGCTTCCGGATTTATACACCCGGCGTCATATCTGCACGACGTATAATTTTGATCGGACGATTTCCCCGCGAATTACGAGCAATGCCGTCAAGAGATGGATGGGCGGAAGCTCAGGGCCCGGCAATGACTCGGCCGGTCTGTGGCGCGACTGGAATAGTTGGCAATCGAGTCGCGGCCGACCGGTCAGTGTGAACCATATCGGTCAGACAGTCGGCAACGATACGCTCTCGACTAAGATCGTGGCCGGCGCAATCTGGCTGGGCATTGACGACAACAGAATATATAACGATCCTAATTTTATTCCGTTGAAAACCTCGAACGATCCCAAATGGACTAACGAGCAGATGCGCACGCGGCTGGCGTGCCTGATGGCGGTCAACCTGGCCGATTATATCGATACCGACGATCCCAATACCGTTAACACCATCGAAGATTTACATGTCTATAACTCCGGCGGTGCCCTGCAAAGTACTGAGACCTACTACGGCTTTGAATCCAACATGAACCGCCTTTACATTAGTAAACTGGGAGTATGCAATTATGATGATGGATCCGGGGGAGGAACCAGTGAATCTCATTATGCGGTTTCGCTCTATAATCCGCATGGTTTCGCCTGGACCGCTACCGGCTGGCAACTCGTGATTGGCGATGAAACCATTGCCTTGCCCGCATTTACCATACCGGCTAAAGACACGGTGGTTTTAGTCGATGTCGATGATCCGAATTCCCCGCCACGAGGCTATACGTCCGGCGATTTTAGTCAACCTCTGGTGGAAATCGGGGATCAATTGAACCTGGAAACGCACAAGGGAAAACGAATGGTATTGCTGCATCAAAATGGCACTCCCGTCGATGCCGTAACCATTAACTCTTCCATTCCCTCCGGCTCCAATCCGCTAACGAGAACCTTTCATACTACGCAAGATCGTACCGGTTATATTGTGGGAATCGATGCTCATATATATGCCATGGATCCCGAGCCTTCCTGGGACAGCAATACGGATGCAGACGAAGTAGAAGTCAAATCCGCGTTTACGAGCGCTACCTCCATTACCGCAAAGATTCAGCTTGCCTGCCGGAATTCCGGGATCATGCGGAATCTCGGAGAAATATTTAATGTATTAGCGATCGGCGGAATCAAGTCCGAACTAGGTGGCGGCGGGACGAACGAATACACCACTATGTCCGAATGCTGGTGGCGGTATATTAAATATGATAAAGACGGAATTGGCGGCGATGATAATGATATCGCGGTACGCTTTGGCGGCGCCGGGCGGTTTGACGCCGCCGACGGTGTTCAGGTCGGCAAGCTGATGCAGTTCCTGACGGTCTTCGCCCCCTTTGCCGACGGCATTGACAACGACGGAAACGGTCTCAGCGACGATCCAGAACATGATGGCGAAGATAACAATCATGATGGTGTTACAGACGATTCGGCTGAGACCTTTGCTAACAACTATGGCGAAAAATATGAGCTGAATGTAGCCGGCCGGATCAATATCAACACGGCTCCCTGGTTTGTTATCGCTCGACTTCCTTGGATTACGGAGGATCTTGCTCGAGCGATCGTAGCGTATCGAGATAAGAAATCCCTTCCGGATACTCCTGTTATCGATCCCGGACCACCGGCGAGATATCTCATTGATTACGCCTGGCCCGGTGACGATCCTACTTCACCCGACTATGGGAAAACACGAAAACTCGGCATGGGGCTTACGGAAGAGAATCAGGGAGTAAGGGAAGATCCGGGTTTCATGTATATCAACGAACTCCTGAATGTAACGCACGATCTGGTCAAGGTCGGCGGTGCGAATTATGACTTTCACTATGATATACGACAATATGGTCGAGACACAATTAATAATGACAGTAGTTCTGATAATAACAGTACTGGACAAGCAGACTATCTCGACGGACCGTTTTTCGAGACGGCGGCGGATGACGTTACCGACGATATGGAGGAACGGGATATTCTGTTTAAGCGGATCAGCAATCTGGTGACGGTGCGGAGCGATGTGTTTACGGCGTATATCCTCGTTCGGCTCGGGCGCGACGGGCCGCAGAAACGCGTTATCGCCATCTTCGACCGCAGCAACGTCTATGGCAGCAACGATAAGCCGAAACTGATTGCGTTACATACCGTCCCGGACCCGCGATAAGAAAAGTGGATAGTTATGTGTTGTGAGTTGTGAGAAAGGAAACCAGGCGGCCACGCGGGGCTGCTCCTACTCATTTACTCATCTACCCATTCACCCATCTACTCAATCAATCATCGCCTTAACCATACGATCGATGTAGGTGCGGGGAGATTGCTGGCCCTTCTTAAACGGCGCCTCTCGATTGGCCAGGATGGAAAAGACCAGCCAATCGCCCGTTTGTCTCCGGCCATAGCCGCTCAACGTCCAGATGCCCCGCATATATCCCGTCTTGGCTTGTATCCGATCTTTATAGGTTTCTTCCCGGAATCGCTTGCTATTCTGGAGCGTACCGCGGGAGGTGGGAGTGGCTAACGATCCGCGGAACAGGTCGGCGTTCGCTTGATTAAACATATAGTTTAATATCGTGGTGAAACAACGCGCCGATACCTGGTTCTTACGACTCAGACCCGATCCGTCGTCGATCTCATAGTGAATAGCCGCGATATCCAACTTGTCCAGGAAGTCGATGACGGCGACGCGGCCCCGCGCCCAGGAGCCCCGCTGAAAAACGCAATCGGCAGGAAGATCGTAATAGGCGCCGAGGGTCTTGAACAAGCACTCCGCCACCATATTCAGACTGTCGCGATTGGCCCGGAGCAGCACGTCCTTGAGGGGAGTTTGATAGGTATAAACAATTTCCAGATTAGCCGGCAATCGTCCCCGGTCATCGCGCAACTGTTTGATGATGAGTTTACCGTTGATCGAAATGCCGCGCCGGAGCAGGTATTCCGCGAGGACATGACCAAAAAAGGCGCTCGGTCGCTCGACGGGGACGCCCTTGAAGCTTTGCCGATAGCGTACGTTGCCGGTGAGAGTGATTTTCTTATTGCTGACCAGACTGTTGATCTTAACGGTTTGGGCGCTGGTGGTAACGGTCTGACACTTGTTGACAATAGTGACATAGGATGTCTGCGGACTACTGCTCACCAGAGCCGGTTTCCCGCTGCGATCGGCGGGAGAAACAGTGATATCGATACAGTTGTCGTTAAAGCAGAGAGCGGAGATCTGGGCGCCATACCAGTTGTCGGCGTCTTTAATCTGCCAGGAGGGGTGAAACCGTTGATCGTCGAAAAAGAAATCATCAATCACCAAATCCCCTCGAATGACCTCGATCTTTCGCTCTTGCAGTTGCTCGTATATATTCTGGAAAATAAAATCGATATCGTGATGGTCGCGTTCGGCCAGAACCGGATCGCCGGTCAACGGATCGCCGTTGGCGAAGATCACCAGGTCGTCCCCCGACAGGGCAAAGACCGTCTCATAGATAAAATCCGGACCTAACTGATCGAGGGCCGTCGCCGTCGTAATTAGCTTCATATTACTCGCCGGCATCAACGGAACGTCCGCGTTGTGGGAAAAGATCGTCTTTCCGGTCAAAGGATCGCAAACATGTACGGCAAAGCGGGTATCCTTATTATCCGGAAGATTGAGTATCTCGCGGATGGTCTCGGCCGAACGGACCTGTGGTGCAAGCAGCAATGAGACAGCCCATCCGCTGAGAAACCATAGCAAAATCAATCCATGTCTCGAATGCCGTCTTCTCACAATTTCTCTCCTTTTGGAGTGCGGTGCGTAAGTCGCCGCTTTTGAGATCATTATGCCTTAGTACTAACCGATCAAACGGGAAAAATCAAGCCCGGATGGGGAAGATGTCTGATTTCAATTCTTGTTTTTAGGACGGTTTCGGTTATATTCTACACTCCGAAAGCTGAATCGGATTCACGAAAGGAGCGGCATATGTACGTAGTTAGCTTATCGAAACGCGGTTGGAGTATTGTTATGCTGGCAGCCGGGATGGTATTGGGAGCAGCCACGGTTCAGGGGCAGTTTCTGGACGATTTAACCCGATGGCAGCCGGGGCGAAGTATGCGCGCGGGATCGAACGTCTGGAACGAGAACGACCCCTATGACGGTGCTAACAATAAAGATCGGCTGGATCGGGTGGAAGCCGGCAACACCGTGGTTCTGGCCGACCTGAAGGGACCCGGCGTGATTACGCATATCTGGATGACCTTCCTGCACGAACCGCACGCCTGGGTCACCGACGGCGCCGCCAATCATCAGGAGCTTTTACTGCGCATGTACTGGGACGGCCGTGAGAAACCCGACGTCGAAGCACCGGTGGGTGATTTTTTTGCCAGTTGTTTCGGCAAGCGCATGGAGGTGATCAGTCTGCCGGTGATTGTCGAGGACGGAGATTCGTATAACTGTTTCTGGAAAATGCCCTTTCGCAAATCGGCTCGAATTGAAATCGTCAATCAGAGCAAAAAACCTCTCCGCAAGCTGTATTACAATATCGACTGGATCAAGAAGCCGACTCTACCCGAAGACACGATGTATTTCTGCGCCCAATACCGCCAGGAATACCCCGCCGTCAATGGCAAGGATTATCTCTTGCTCGACGCACAGGGTAAAGGTTACTACGTAGGGACGGTCTATGGCGTCTGCACCCGCAGTCCCGCATGGTTCGGCGAAGGCGACGAGAAAATCTATATCGACGGCGAAACCTCTCCCTCCATCCGTGGCACCGGTACCGAGGATTATTTCCTCTCCGCCTGGGGTCTCAAACGCAACAGCACTCCCTATTTCGGCGTCCCCTACCTCAATCAGCACAGCCGCATTGTCGGACAGATGACGTGCAGTTATCGCTGGCATATTGCCGATCCCCTGGTCTTCAATAACGGCATCCGCGTCACCTTCGAAACCTTTGGCTGGATGTCGGCGGACGAAAATAAGGAACACAGACCCCACAGTTGGAACGAACGCGAAGATGATTTCTTGAGCGTGGCCTACTGGTATCAGTTAGGCCCCTCGAAAAAATTCACCGAAGTCCCCGATGCCGAAGGCAGAAAACTACCCAGCCTTGAACGCATTACCGTCTGGGGTAAAGATTACCTTGCTGACAAACATCACGGCGCCGGTTCGGCGCGCATACAGGAAGGAGCCCTTTGGCTGGAATCCGGCGGCCAACTATTGTTTAAACCGGAATCGAAACAACAGGGCTGGATCGAATTCCCCTTTACGATCAAAGAAAAAGAACCACTGCGACTGGTCCTGGAACTGACCCGCTCTTACGATTACGGTATATATCAGCCTATCCTGAACGGCGTCAAGCTGGGCGAACCCCTCGATCTGTATCGAGCCGACACCGATTTGTGGGAATTTCACATCATGGATTTTTGGCCCGACCCCGGCAAATACACCCTGCGACTGGAATGCACCGGCAAAAACCAGAATTCGGCCGGCTACAATATCGGCGTCAATTCGATCCGCCTCCGCGAACGCAGACCTCGGGTCAAAGCCTTTGGCTATGACAAAAACAAAGACTGGCGCAAAACACAAATCTTATATCGATAATCATCCCACAGGAATGGCCGATACCAGCCCCCGGTGGTAGCCGGGGGATATATTCGTCGGATGGCATGCTCAAGTGAGTACTATCACGGACGGGTGGCATGCTCAAGTACTCTTGAGCATGACGAATGCCAAACGCCTCGATTTTCGACAACTCATAAAGCCCCCTCCGCCAGGAGGGGGATAGATTCACCCGCAGGTACGTTTCTATCATTGCTCGTAGGGGCGACCCCGTGTGGTCGCCCTCTATTTAATCTGCTTTCATGTTGTTTCTTGTTTATGAGGAAACACAAAATTTCATCTGTCTTTCCTTCCCGCAAGATAAATGTACTCGCACCGCAAAACACCGTCAAGTTCAGCGCGTAGGTATCTCAACATTGTCTCTGAATCTTATAACAGAGCCTTCACCCGCTATTTTATCAACCAACGGTGTCCACACTAGTAAAACGACGTCGAATCGTACGCCGAAAGTGTGTGGCCGGATACCCCACGATCAAGGTTAGGGACGGCGTATTACCGGCAGGCACGCCCAAACTCTGACATAGTGCCTTGTTCCGTTGAAGAATACATGTCGTACTGGCATATCCGTCTCGATGAAGCGGACAATTCCTACTTCGGCGGGAAACGGATCGCATCGATCCAGGCATGTTGATACCCATAGGAATTTGGTTCATAATACCATTCGAAGGTATGGGTGCCGGCGCTGACCGGTACCATAAACAAAGACCAATCCAGGATCTCATCACTCCAATAAACCATTCCATCTCCATCCACTATAAACCTGAAATATCCATTACTGGTAGTTTTCAGCATGAAATAAAGATTACCCTCTCCACAGGTAGTCGTGACTTTGAGAATACTTTCATCGTAGCGAGGCACAGCGCCGGACATCGCACAATAGCTGCCTTCGAATGAGGTGGAAGCATCAATGGTCCAGGGGCCCACGCCGTCATGCTCCCAGGGCAGATTACTAAAATCGCCCGTCTCGAAATCTTCGTTGTATTCTATTATTTTCTCATCAATACCCCAATCCCCGGCAAGACAGGCATAATCCAGCAGGGTAACATTTCCATCCGGCCCGCCGATACCGGCAATGTCGCTGTCGTATTTCAAACTGAGTGCATTGCCTAACCAATCTTCAGTTAGATAGCCCAAGTCCAGTAAGTCAACGTCTCTGTCACCATCAATATCTCCACACAACAGGGGCTTATTTCCGAAGTGTATTCCACCGATCGTGCGGCCCGGTAACACCGACAAGTAATACTCCCTGCGGTGCAGAGCAACGTGCTCCGAATCAGTGATGCCAAGTACACGCCCGTCCTCCGTTATTGCCGTTTCACCCCGGGTGAACTTCTCATAGATTCCCGCGACCAAACCGGTACCCGTGGACTTATGGATTTGCCAGTGTACAGTATCAATCGCGTATATCGAATTCCGCTCATTATGGAACTGATAGTACAGGTCGCCAACAGGATCAAACTCCGCTCCCATTTTGCTGTCATTCAGCCCCATCACCATAGTAAACTCTGAATCCACGATCCGGCAATGCTCATCCAACTGTATCGCTGCTTTGGCGCCATTCCGATTCAAGGCGACCGGGGATGCATCCAGATAATTTTGATACTCCTTCTCGGCCACGAATGTATCACTGGGCGCATCGTACACACCGATCCATCCGTTTGAGCTATTGTTGACCAGCCAGATAACATTTCGGTCATGGGAGCGAATTACTCTGACGTCGTCGTTGATAGTGCTTTGTCCCAACACATCAGGTCGATCAGTTATGATATCCGTGCTCGTATCCAATACATGCAGAGGCACCCAGCCGCTACCGCTAAAGCTGCTTGTAACCAGCGCGAGTCCTTCGGAGCCTATGGCGATGTCATAGCTGCCGTCCTCGTTTAGATCCACGGGATAGGTCAGAGGAGCAACCGCCAGCGTATCGAGGTCAATTTTATGGACCACGCCGCTACCCCCGGATAACTGTATGTCCGCAACATAGAGAGCTCTATAATCCGATGTGATATCCATACCATGCGGCGAACCACCAACCGAAACCGGAGTAAGAAATTGATGGGTGCTCAGATCGTACCGTTCTATTTCGCCTGCGGCGGTGCTCACATAAAGCAGATTGCGCAAATTGTCAAATACAATATCGCGCGGATTAGTAACCTCGATCAGATCAAGCCATCCTAAAGACGGTTCGGTACAGAGATAACCATCCGGTTGAATTTCCCGCACGAAATATCGACCACGCTTGAGTCCCCCAATCGTCCAGTTGCCCTCGGCATCGGTGACGGTTTTGGGCTCTTGCCCATCGAGTCTAAGATCACCGTCCAGGTCGATGTAGATCGTCCAATCTGCCATACCGGACTCATTGGGATCCCGCCGTCCATTTCCATTCAAATCTTCGTACTTGACGCCGGAGAACGCGCCGTCGCTGTCAAGGCGGTTGCCAAAATTCGCTTCGACGTCCTTCTTGCCGATCCACACCCGATGACCCCCTCGAACACCGATTCCGCCCCCAATAGCATCGAAACCGTCATGACCGGTTATTGTTTGGGTCGATAGTAAGGAACCATCTTCTCGGTGCAGTGCGTAAATGGTATCACTGTTAAAGTGAGTTTTATATAACACTCCGTTAGTATAGGCCATCTTCGTTGCGGAGACCAAGTATTGGCCGATGGAGTTCACTACATTCGCGGTGGCCGGATCAATCTCCTGGAGTGAGAAGTTTGTAAACCAATTGTTCAAAATCTTATCTTCGTAGGGATCACTGGCCACACTATCTACACCGACTCCCAAAAGTTGATCGCGCGAGAGTAAGGCCATGGTGATGGGATCATAACGGTTGAGATAGGTTTCCGGTAGTTCCGGATAGGACGGAATTGGAATAACAAATGATACGACATAGAGGATTCCATTGTGCCAGGTACAATCATAGGCGATCTCATCTGGGGGCATCGTCAGAACCCCCTGGTTGATTACCAAACCGGTTTCGCAGTCTATTTCAAAAAAGAGGCTGTCGGCGGTCTCCATACTCGTCATCCGTAAAGGACAATAGAATAGCGTACTGGGACCGGCGCTGAGAAGGCCTGTCCCCAGAATGATCGAATTGTAAGGAGCCGTAAAGCGGTTCACGACGGTCATCGTGTTAAGGTCAACTTCGGCAATGGTGCTTCTTTC
Source organism: uncultured Pirellulales bacterium (assembly GCA_964574885.1). Classification (GTDB taxonomy): domain Bacteria; phylum Planctomycetota; class Phycisphaerae; order Sedimentisphaerales; family SM23-30; genus JAFGFX01. The sequence continues at coordinate 2,818 of CAZNQT010000021.1, read as the reverse complement.
ATTGCTGTCGCTTCGCCCTTCCAGTCCCCATAATCTGCCGCTGGTTAACCCGGGATACGTTTGGAACCAACCGGCTTTAGGGACTTCCTTGATATTGTAGTAACCGGGTGCGAGATCCGTAAATGCATAATAGCCTGATGCATTCGTGATGGTATTCGGTTCGCCGAAATCCAATTGGCCGTTCTCGTTCTCGTCGAGGTATATCTCCCAACCCCCTAACGGATCCTCGCCCACGTCCCATACGCCGTTGTTATTTACGTCTTGAAATTCATACCCTGTGATGTCGCCGTTGTGCAGTGGATAGTTGCCAAAGTTTTTTTCGACGTCGCTATCTAATTCCATCCAGATTCTGTAGTGAATCCCCCCCGCGCCGGGATAGGTGTTGATCCAGCCATCCTGATCTACTTCCGATACATTGTAATACTCGTCCGGCGCCACACCCAGAAATTCATAATTGCCCTGACTGTCCGTTGTGGTGTTCACTTCGCACGGATCGAGAATCCCGTCGCGGTTCTCATCCAGGAATATCGTCCAGCCACTCAGTCCCGGTTCGTTGGGATCGATTTCGCCGTTGCCATTTCTATCGTGCCATTTCTTGCCGAAAATGCGAGTATTCGGATCGGGATGAAAAACGGTAATGGTGTAATCTTCCACTTCGCCGTAGGGAGTGGTTCCACACGGCGATAGTGAACCGCCGCTTGTCCGCCGGATACGAACACGCATTCGTGTGTCACCCGAGACCGCGTTGTCGGGCGGTGTGATCGTCGCTGTAAATATAAGATAATTACCTTCAACCGGAATGACTTCACAGGGATCATAAAAATCCTGATCCTGGTTCCAATCTACCCAAATACCACACCAGTCACTTACATTAGGAGAGCCGGTGGTTACCGTAATATTGTAATTCTGTCCGATATCCATCGTGGTGGATAGGCTTGTGTAATTTGCATAATGATCATTACCGGATATATTATTGATATCGCCTACCTGCACCCTTGAGATGTATTCGAAGTAATAAGTACCAGTAGCTGGACAGTAAATAGCGCAGGCCTTATTACACATTGCCGCAAACACCAGAACCGCTGTAACCAAGTATCCCAGATTTGTTTTTTTAAACATCGTCCCGTCCTTTCAAAAATGTACCCACAAATATAATTTTACTATACTACCGCCTTACATGTTAAGCCAGGGAGAGCTTGCTACCTTGCTAGTGATTTGACGACTCCTTCTGATATCATACTTAAAGTGTATGAATTACCATATATTGACTATGTAATACTATCATCTTTTACCTTACCTTGTCAATGTTTTTTCAGAGTATCCGTTTCTGTCGGCGCAAAACGCTGGGAAGACCACACCGGCAACGCCACGATGCAAAGTCCATTCAATGTCCCCGAGCGTATGGAACCAGAAAAGAGTTGACCAATTTTATTAAATTGCTAAAATAATGGATTCTAAGAATATGAAATATGACGTAAGTCATTGCAAAATGGAGAGTTATGCGATATGGGACAAAGAAGAGATTTCCTGGATAAGCGGATAGCCAATCAGATTGAGACGCGCCGGCGAAAATCCGGCCAAAAAGATGCCGAACGCGAACGACGGGAAGCTACCATGCTGAAGATTCTCAAGAACGGTGAATTCCCCTATACCCCAGGCGTTATGAGCTGGTTGAGCGCCAAACTCGGTAAAAAAGCAGCAAGAATCACCCAAAAAGACGTTGCTGCGCTGCTAAAATAGCCAATTTTACCCCCAAAATTAGCCCCCTCTGTCAAGAGGGGGACGTAACCCAACACGAGGCGACGTGTTCGGCGTCGTTTCCTTTTGTCTCTAAGGGGGGTAATTCCCCTCTACAGCGATCGACGGCCATGTGGCAGCGGGGATGATACGGACAGCCGCTAGGCGGATTCATCGGACTGGGCACCTCGCCGCGCAGGATGATCCGCTGACTCGTACGGTGGGGATCAGGCTGCGGGATCGCGGATAAGAGGGCCATCGTATAGGGGTGCTTGGGATTGCTGTACAGTTCGGCGGCACGGGCGTATTCGACGATTTTTCCCAGGTACATGACGGCGACGTAATCGCTGATATGCTCAACGACTGCAAGATCATGTGCGATAAAGAGATACGTCAAATGAAATTCGGCCTGCAGATCCTGGAGCAGGTTGATGATCTGGGACTGGATCGAAACGTCCAGGGCGCTGACCGGCTCATCGCAGACGATGAATTTTGGCTTGAGAGCCAGGGCCCGGGCGATGCCGATCCGCTGTCGCTGACCGCCGGAAAATTCGTGCGGATATCGACTGATATGATGGGCGGAAAGCCCCACTTTTTCCAATAATGATGCGATTTGGTCGCGTTTTTCGCTCTTTTTCGCTATTTTATGAACCGTCAGCGCCTCCCCCACGATGTTCCCGACCGTCATCCGCGGATTGAGCGAACCAAATGGATCCTGGAAGATCAGTTGCATATCGCGGCGGAGGCGGCGCATTTGGTTACGGGGGATGGTGAAAATGGGTTTGTTTTGAAAAATCACCTCACCGGCGGTGGCGGGGATGAGTCTGAGGATGGTTCGGCCGGTAGTGGTCTTGCCGCAGCCGCTTTCGCCGACAAGGCCGAGGGTCTGGCCGGTGTGGATCCGGAAACTGACGCCATCGACGGCCTTGACGTGGGCGTGGACCTTACTAAACATTCCTTTGCGGACAGGAAAATACGTTTTTAGATCATTTACAACAATTAAATCATTATTCAGCATTTTGAAACCACAGATTTCACAGATTACACGGATTTATTACATAGTAATTTAATCGATATTTAC
>CAZNQT010000020.1:0-20195 GCA_964574885.1 uncultured Pirellulales bacterium | reverse complement strand
TGCGAGAATTGAAGGCGCTGAATCGACAGCAGCATTTCACGGAGTTTTCGGTTTAGAAGCTGATGGCGGGAGTCACGCAGATGCTGGCGGTTCTGTGATTGATTCTTTCGTTCTGGTTCGCCGGGGGAGCGAATCCCAGGCCGGATGCGGCGCGCAACTGCCTATTGGTGGCGTTGACGCTGCAGGTGTTGACGCTGACGCTGTTGACGATGCATAAGTCTTGAAAGAGTTCTCAGTTCTCGGTTCTCATTTTTCCCATATGAGGATTTTGACATTACTCGGGGGTTCCGCGTACAGAGAGGCGCAAAGGGAAATACTCCAAGAAAATCTGTAATCCCGTCTGGATTTTCATTAGAATGTTCGTATGTCAGAAGGTGAACCACGGATTTTAGTGGTGTTGCCGAATCCGCTGGGAGATGGGATTTTGGCGACGCCGTCCCTGCGTCGGCTGCGTGCGAGTCTGCCGAAGGCGCAGATTACCTATCTGGGCAACCGGGTGGTAAAAGGGATTTTAGAGGGAGTGGAGTGGGCAGATCACTGGATGGAATTCGATGTGGAGCAGAAGAGTCGGCGGGGATTGTGGGCAACGGCAAAGCGTTTGCGCGAAGAGAGATTCAGTGCGGCGATTTTATATTCCAACTCCATGCGGTCGGCGCTGCTGACGTGGAAGGGATTGATCCCGGAGCGGATCGGTTACGATCGGGACGGCCGGGGCGCCTTGCTGACACAGCGGATCAAACCGATTCGTTTACGAAAGCGGTACGCGCCTATTGCCATGCCGGAGTATTACGATCAACTGGTCGTTAAGGCGGTGGCGTCATTAAACGGAATTTTAGCGCCGGCGGATCCTCATCTGGAACTTTGCACCGGTGATGACGATAAGCGGCAGATCGATGCGTTATTGGATCGTGGGCAAGTTGATACCGATAAGCGGCTGGTGGTTCTGGTACCGGGCGGCGCGTTCGGCCCGAGCAAGTGGTGGCCGCCGCTTCGGTTTGCCGAGTTGGCGGATCGGCTGATTCAGGAAAATGATTGCGAGGTGATTATATCGTGCGATACGAATCCGCAGGAAAAGGACATTGCCCGGCGAATCCAGTCGGCGGTGAAGCAGCGAGTGTATGATCTTTCGGAGGAGAATCTCAGCCTGGGCGGATTGAAGGAGTTGATCCGCCGCTGTTCGTTGATGGTGGCGAATGATACGGGACCGTGTCATATCGCGACGGCGTTCGGGGCGCCGCTGGTGACGCTGTTTGGACCGACGGATCCGCGGTGGACGGCGACGGGGTATGCCAAAGAGATTCGACTGCGAAAGGATGCAGGTTGCGGTCCGTGTCAGGAGAAAATCTGCGTTACCCAATCACATTGCTGCATGGAGGCCATCAGCGTGGAGGAGGTGTTTGAAGCAGCGAAACGATTATTGACATCGTCTCCGTCAGGGGCGAGTGTACCGGGAGGCCCGATAGGGGGCAGTTATTTTCAACCGTATGAGGAATCGTTCGTACCGGTTCCGGACGGCAGCGGATTGGTCCATGGTTCGTATCAAGATCATCTGCGAACGGCGGGATTATTGCGTCTGGGAGACATATTTGACTACGGCGGGGGCCAACGGTTGGACAAGCCGGGACTGGGGCAGAGAGAACGGTTGCGGATCGAGTTACCATGGGAACCGGGTGAATCGACGGCGATCTATTTAAAACGTTTCAGTCGATCGGGGTGGGGAGGTTTTCTGAAGAATATATTCGGCGGGCGGCGACAGGACGGCGTGCATGATTTTGCGGCCACGATGAGGTTGGCGGAGGAAGGGATTGCGGTAGCGCGGCCGATTGCGTTCGGTCAGGAGAAAAATAGCGGACGCAGTTTTGTGATTCTGGAAGAACTGCCGAATTCGGAGGCGCTGGAGCGACTTTTACCCTGGTGGGATAAGGTAAAAAATAATTATGAATTGCTACAGGACAAACGGCAAATGCTCCAAGCGGTAGCCACACTGGTGCGGCGGTTTCATCAGGCAGGGTATTGTCATCGGGATCTGTATCTGTCGCATATCTTTTTGAGCAAAGACAAAACCGGCCAAGAGCGATTGAACCTGATTGATTTACAGCGGGTGTTTAAGCCAACGATCCGTAAGCGTCGGTGGCGGGTAAAGGATCTGGCCCAGCTTTATTATTCAGCGCGAGAATATTTCACGAACACGGACGTGATACGATTTTTACATGGGTATCTGGACTGTCGAAAATTGCAAAATCAAGATAAGCAATTAGCACAAGCGGTGTGGCGCAAGACACAGCGAATCGCCCGGCACGAACGCAAGCGGAAGGGATGAAATGACGAATAACGAAACTCGAATGACGAATAAAGCATGATGAGAGTAGCACTGATAACGGAAGATCTGAATCCACGTCGCGGAGGGGCGGAACGGTCGGCGAGTGAATTGGCGGCGGAACTGGCCCGGCAGGGGATGGACCTAACGGTATTAGCCCGGCGAGTGGCGGTCAAATCTGTAGATCGGTCGTATCAGGATAAGATATTCCGGGTCTCCGCCCGAACGCGGGTGGGGCAATGGTGCAAATTCGAGCAGGCAGTGGGGAGACATCTCGCGGAGACGAGCTATGATATCGTGCATAGTCTGGCGCCGATTCCGCAGGCAGACGTGTATCAGCCGCGAGGCGGGAGCATTCTCTATAGTGCACGACGTAGTGCCCGGACGTATGCCTGTCCGGTTAAGTCGCGAATCAAAGTAAAAACCATGGTTTTCAATCGGGCTCGCCAGGTACGGATCAGGAGGGAACGAACGCTATGTCAGGTCAATCCCGGGCCGACGATTTTAGCTTTGAGCGATTACGTTCAGCGACAATTCCAGGAGGAATATCCACTGGCGGATTCGCGACTACGGGTGATTCGAAATGGGATTGATATTGAGCCGATACGGTGTGAAGCGGCGCGAGAACAGGGGCGGAGATTACGAGAACGCTTCGATCCGAGAGGTGCGTTGGCGATATTTCTTTTTGCGGCGGAGAACTTTCGTTTAAAAGGTTTGGCGTCCTTAATCGAGGCGGCGGCCCGATTGAAAGAGTCATCGCCGGGTAAGCGGGATATTTTGATTCTGGCGGCCGGCGGGGAGGACTATAGTCGTTATTATCAGGAGGTACAAAAACTCGGTTTGGGCGGCAAGATCGTATTTCCGGGTTCGACGCGCTGCATGGCGGCAATGTTAAATATGTGCGACGCGGCGGTGCTGCCGACATATAACGATGCCTGTTCGCGGTTGGTGATGGAGGCGTTGGCGGCGGGTAAACCGGCGATTACCACCCGCTATAACGGAGCGACGGAATTCCTCGGCAACGGTAAATACGGCATCACGATCGATGAGCCGACGAATATTCAGGTTCTGGCGGACGCATTGGAACAACTTCGCGATCCCCGGGAACAGCAGCGATTTTGTCGAGCGATAGAAGCCGATCGGGTATTTGAGCGGGTTTCCATTCAACGACACGTGCAGGAATTAATTGCGGCGTATCAGGAAATTGTATCGAACCAAGGGAAATAAAACAGGCCCCGGCGTGTTGTGCCCGGGCCTGTTACCCGTCCTGGGAATCAGCAATCCATTATAACTTTACTAAGGCGTAAGAACGTTATATTTTTATCGTTCCCATTGCCTCATGCTTAAACTCGCTTACGCTTCGCATAAGTTCGCGTAAGTATGCCACCCAATCCCAGCAATCCCTTATAGTTTTTCAGCGGCGATCCGTTTCGATCGCTTATAAAGCGTCGGAATCGTCCGGGGATTCTTTTTCGCCTTGTTTTTCCTTGAGCATTTTTTTTATCTGCTCACGGAATCGGCGGTTGTTTTTCTCCATTTCATCCAGGCGTTTATTCAGATCCCGCAGGGAGTCTTTCTGCCGCTTTTCGATATCGCGTCGTAATTCGTTGCGGTACTTCTCAAGATCGCGGTTCTGGTAAGGCTGGGGAACCATCAGGGGATTATCATCGAATTTCCGGATGTTCGGGGGAAATTCAAAGTGGAAATCGTAGTTCTGGCCGTAGGAACGGGAATCCCTCAGGAGATCTCGCACCTTCGCGCGATATTTTTTCGGCAGTTCGTCGATCTTTCCTACGGTGGTGCGATAATGTTTGCCGGTATTCTTATCCTGAACCTCGATTTTCGAATCCGGATTTTTCGGATCGCCGACAATGTCGATTTTGAGATTCAAATCATCCTCGTTGATCTGGTAACTTTGGCGTGGTTGGAAAAAGCGTTTATAGGATTCGGGCAAGCCTTCAAAGGGGATTTGTTTCCAATTTTGCTCACCGGGATTCATGCGAAAGATCCGGCTGGGCGTTTGCGGTACCCTGGGAGTCTCGCGAAAGGGATATTTCCAGTTGTTGGTTTGTTCAAGGGGAGCGAGAGTGAGTTTTTTCGTCATGCGGTCGCCTTCGTGGATGATTTCCAGTTCGACTTCGGTCCCGACGCTTTCATTGCGGATATCGGAGACAAACTCGTCGTAGCCTGTGACCTCCTGGCCCTGGAAGGCAATGATAATATCATCCCGTTCGATGCCGGCCTTGTCGGCGGGGCTATCGACCTGGACGTTATATACCAACAGTCCCTGATGGGCTTTGAGTTTGAGATGTTTAACCAGGAGATCCGACAGGGGATTGGGATCCAGGCGCACGCCGATGTACGGCCGCGAGGACGCCGGGTTATCCTGATCCTCGGCGGGGGCCCGGGTATTGCCCATCAGGATCAACGCCATCACAAAGATTGTTGCCAATTTTACCGTTTTCATAAATCGTTCTCCTTAACGTATGTTTCCATTTAATACCATTTTCGTTTGGAACTTCTAACAAAACCTCACCATCCGGATTGTGGATTCGGGCCCCTGCTTTCGCAGGGGTGTGACATTCCTGCGCGGGAATGACATCGTTTTATTTGCGCCTTTTAATGCAGATTGTCCTGGTACGAAACCCAACTCACGTTATGGTCCGTGGGCGTTTCTACGACATATCGAACGCCATCGGAATCCGTGCAGAAATAATACTCCATGGGTCGATTCCGCGGGGTAGGTTCCATCATTTCGACCAATTTAGGTCCGGATTCTTCAGCAGTGGTAGTGGGATCAGGAGATGTTTGTTTCTCTCGCATGACCATTTTGGGTTCATCCCGAGTTGGAGTCGTCCGGTGGTCTGAGGCATTGTCGGTCATCAGGGAAAATAATCCGATCCCCAGCATTAAACCGGCGGCAAGAGCGCCTACGGTTGGCAGCCAACGCGAGGGGCGGAGCCGCCGTTTCCAGCGATTCCGTTCGTGTATGGTTACGGCGCGCCGGAAAATTTCCTGGGGGGATTGGCCGTTCTCGAGCACTTCCGCGGTCAACGCCTGTTCGGTTTGCTCGTGCAATTGCTGCCATTGCCGGAAAATATTTTTGGCTTTCGGATTGCTCTGCAATTCCGCATCGAGCAGTTTTTGTTCGGCAGGGGTGATCTCGCTATCGAGAAATTTGCCGATCAAAATTTCTAACATTTCCTCGTTCATGTTCGGGGCACCTTATCGTTGGGTCTGCCGGCCAGGCGGTTCTGGATCATCTTTCGCGCCCGCACCAGTCGTATCTGGACGGTGGTGAGCGGCAAATCCAGGATATCGCCGATCTCGGCATAGGTCATATCCTGCATATATTTCATCACGAAGACCTCGCGATACTTTTCCGGCAGCAACTCAATGGCCTGGAGGATCTGCTGGTGTTGTTCCTGTCGGGTGATTTCTTCCATTACATTTTGTTGGGGATCCGCAGTTTCCCGCACGGCCGATAACTCATCAAGGGCGAGCGGTTTTCGCGCTCGCTTTTGCCGCCGGGTCAGGGCCAGATTCCGGGCGACGGCGGCGAGCCAGGGCTTAAAACTTTCCGGGTCCTTCAGCGTGCCGATCTTGTCCAGAACCAGCACACAGACGCTCTGCAGAGCCTCGTCCACGTCGTCGGGATTTCCTAAGATGCTGTACAATAAGCCTTTAAGCCACCGCCAGTGAGTCTCCAGCAGCTTCTGGAGAGCCTGTCGGTCACCCTGCCGGGCGGCACAAACCAGTGCCGATTCATTCAGTTTTGGTTTCGATGAGCTCATCATTTCATCGTTTTCTACTATAATATAAGACGGTTCTATCCCAGAGGCCATACACGAAAGATGCCCATTCTTTACACTGTTTTATTATATTCGGATCTCCGTCGGATCGTCAAAAGTCATCCAGAATACGAAAAGCCGGTTTGGTACGATAAAATCGACCTTGACAATTCGTCCGAAAGCCCTATGATATTGGACATGAGAGAATTTGATATGAGAATCACTGCTCCGATAATTATCAACATTATTAACGATTCGGGATAACCCCGACAGGCGGCAGGATTGCGTACCAAGCCTCGGGGTTACGACTCCGGGGCTTTTTTTATGGGTAAATAGGTAGATGGGTAAATGAGTAGATGAGTAAATGAGTGGATGAGTGTATAATGACTGTAATAGTGACAGAGAGCTAACGCAGAATCACAACCGGGAGATCGGCAGGTACTGTCAAAATCAGACGTAGGAAATTTTTATGGCTCCGAAAAAAAGAACGAAAAAAAGTGCGGGGAAGAAGATTGAAATATACGATACGACGCTGCGGGACGGTGCGCAGGCGGAAGGGGTGGCGTTTTCCCTGGTGGACAAGCTGTTGCTCGCCGCCAAGCTGGATGAACTCGGCGTGGATTATATCGAAGGCGGATATCCGGTCAGCAACGCCAAGGACGAGACCTTCTTCAAAGAGGTCCGCAAGCGCAAGCTGCGTCATAGTAAAATCGTGGCGTTCGGGATGACTCGGCGGAAAGGGAAAAAAGCCGATCAGGATGATTCCCTGCTCGCTCTGCAGAAATCACTTGCGTCGGTTGTGGCGCTGGTGGGCAAGTGCTGGGATATGCAGGTAACGAAGGTGCTGGGCGCCACGCTGGAAGAGAATTTGCGGATGGTGGCCGATTCGGTGCGTTTTCTGAAACGTAAAGGTCGCGAGGTGTTTTTCGACGCGGAACACTTTTTCGACGGTTACAAGGAGAATCCCGATTACGCGGTTCTGGTGTTGGAGGTGGCGGCCGAAGCCGGCGCTACGCGTTTGATTTTGTGCGATACGAACGGCGGCTGCCTGGAACCGGAAGTGGAACATATCGTTTCGGATGTCGTCGAACGACTGGATGTACCGGTGGGCATCCACTGTCATAATGACGCCGGTCTGGCAGTGGCCAATAGTCTGACGGCAGTCCGCAGCGGCGCCACGCAGGTTCAGGGTACCCTGAACGGTATCGGCGAGCGGGCAGGCAATGCCGATCTGTGCACGATTATTCCCAATCTGGCCTTGAAAATGGGCCTTCGCTGCCTGCGTAAAAACAGCCTAAGCAGATTGACCGAAGTCTCGCGGTATATATATGAAATCGCGAACCTGCCTCTGCCGCTGAGTCAGCCGTATGTCGGACTCTCCAGTTTCGCCCATAAAGGCGGTATGCACGTCCATGCCGTCAGTAAGACCAGCCGTTCCTATGAGCATGTGAGTCCCGAAGCGGTCGGCAACAGTCGGCGTATTATCATCAGTGAACTATCCGGGACGTCTAATCTGCTGGCCAAGAGCGAAAAGCTGGCCCTGCTCAAGGATCAAACCCTGGTACGAAAAATCCTTCGGCAGGTTCAGGACCTGGAAAACGAAGGGTATCAGTTTGAAACCGCCGAGGCCAGTTTCGACTTGATTGTGCGTCGGCATCTGGGCCGATATCGAAAATTCTTCGAACTGGACCACTATCGCACGGTTATCCTGAAAAGCAACGATGTCAAGCCGATCACGGAAGCCATCGTGAAGATTAAGGTCAACGGTACGTTGGAACACCACGTTGCGGAAGGTGACGGTCCCGTGAACGCTCTGGACGCGGCTCTCCGAAAGGCCTTAGAACCTCATTATCCAACGATTAAGGATATGCAGTTGGTGGATTATCGCGTGCGGGTGGTGAATCCCAAGGCCGCCACGGCCGCCAAGGTCCGCGTGGTCATCGAAACCCGCGATCCGTTTCAGCACTGGGGCACGATCGGCGTATCGGAAAATATCATCGATGCGTCCTGGCAGGCCCTAGTCGATAGTATCGAATACAAACTGCTGACCGAAGAAGAGCGGCGATAAAAGAGTTGTGAGTGGATAGTTGTGAGTTATGAGAAAGAAGTGGTCATAAGCCCCCGGTGGTAACCGGGGGATTAAATCGGATACGTTTCAATTGGGTATCCTTCCCCCTGTTTCCGCAGAGGGGGTTCAGTCTGATGGATTCAGTGATAGAACAGTGTTTAGAAGCTTTGAGTAAGTCCAAGTTTCGCAGTACGTTCAAGTTGCCGGCGAAGGAATTGCAATATCTAAACGAAAAGGGATTCGAGACAATTGAAGCGCATGCCCGGGATTTTATTCGAGAGCGGCTGGCGCCGGCCCATCCGGTAAATGACGGCAGGCAAACCCCGATGAAAAACCATCCGGTGTTCATCGCTCAGCACGCCACCGCCACCTGCTGTCGCAAATGCCTGGCAAAATGGCACCGTATTCCGCAAAGGATCGTTTTGACGGAAGACCAGATCAATTATATCGTCCGAGTGATTCTCCGATGGCTACAAACGCATTCGCAACACGATAAATTCCCAGGGCGTCTATAAATCTTGAACATCAAATATCCGTAAAATAACCAGAAAACGGCATTCGAGAAATCGTTAAGATTATCGGACCGTAGCCCACCCAGGAGGATGGACAGGCGTTCTACCTAGTTTAATTTAATGATTTTTTCGTTCCAACGGCCGATAATATATAAGTAAATGGATATAATAGTAGTGCTGTTGCCACCCGGTCCCTCTGCGGCGGAGCCGGAGGCGTGGATTAAGTTAACTATTGGTACTTTAGTAAGATAGAGCAAATGCCGAAGTAATTCATAAACGGTTTTACGTGATGAATGACAGGCATTTTAACTATAGGCGTGAAAGGTAGAAGCTATGCGTACCGTACGAACATTCGTAGTGGTTCCCTCCCTGCCCAACAACCTGCAGCCTTTGAAGGATATTGCCTACAATATGTGGTGGGTATGGGACCATGATGCCATAGATCTGTTTCGGCGACTGGATGACGATCTCTGGCAAAAAACCGGGCATAATCCCGTCAAGATGCTCGGGGATTTGTCCCAGGATAGGCTGGAAAAGGTATCCCAGAATGATGGTTTTCTGGCCCATTTGGACCGGGTTGTCAAGAACCTGGAGGCCTACATGCGGGGCCATCGTTGGTATGATTCCATCGATCATTCGCAGGAACCCAGTATGATCGCGTATTTCAGTGCGGAATTCGGACTAAACGAATGTATGCCGATCTATTCCGGCGGTTTAGGGATACTGTCCGGCGATCATCTCAAAAGTGCATCCGATCTGGGGCTGCCGCTGGTGGGCATTGGAATACTGTATCGCCAGGGATATTTTCAGCAATATCTCAATGCCGACGGTTGGCAGCAGGAATCCTATCCGGAGAACGATTTATATAATCTGCCGGTAACGCTGATGCTGCGTGAGGACGGTCGGCCGATCCGTTTTCATATTCCCATCGCCGGCCGAGACGTCGTGGTGCAGATCTGGAAGGTTCAGGTGGGCCGCGTCCATTTATATCTGATGGATACCAACCTGCGCTGCAACCGGATTGAAGATCGACAAATCACCGCCCAGTTGTACGGCGGCGATAACGATATGCGCATTCGCCAGGAAATTCTCCTGGGTATCGGCGGATTCACCCTCTTAAAGACGCTGGGCATAGAACCGGCAGTATGTCATATGAACGAAGGGCATGCCGCCTTTCTGGCCCTGGAACGGATTCGCAGAGTCATGTTGGAAAAAGAAGTCAGCTTCATCGAAGCTCGGGAAGCAACCAGCAACGGCAACGTCTTTACCACCCATACCCCCGTACCGGCGGGCCACGACCGCTTCTCCGTCGAGACCATGCAGAAATACTTCAGCAATTATATCGGCGAACTGGGGATCAGTTTCGATGAGTTGATGGCATTGGGCCGCGAAGATCCCACGAATTCTAACGAACCGTTTTGCATGACCAATCTGGCATTGCATTTAAGTACGCAACGCAACGCCGTCAGTCAGCTTCATGGGGAAGTATCGCGCCGACTGTGCCGGGGAGTGTGGCCAGGCGTCCCGGTGGATGAGGTGCCGATTACCTCCATCACCAATGGGATCCACGTACGCAGTTGGATTTCGCGGGAGATGGCGGAATTGTTAGATCGCTATCTAGGTCCCGGCTGGAGCGATCGACCTTCCAATACGGTAATCTGGAGCCGGATCGATCAGATTCCCGATGAGGAGCTTTGGCGTACCCACGAGCGGAGGCGGGAGCGACTGGTGGCGTTTGCCCGCCGGAGCTTACGGAAGTATTTACAGCGTCGCGGCGCCAGTCCGATGGAAATCGAGACCGCCTCGGAAGTGTTGGATCCGGAAGCGCTGACGATCGGCTTCGCTCGACGTTTTGCCACCTACAAACGCGGCACGCTGCTGTTCCAGGACATGGAACGACTGAAAACGATTCTTAGCCATAAAGACCGTCCGGTACAGATCCTCTTTGCCGGCAAGGCCCATCCGCGGGATACGGCCGGGAAAGAATTGATCCGAAAAATTGTACACTGGGCCCGCGATGAGACGCTGCGGCGCAAGGTCGTGTTCCTGGAGAATTATGATATTAATCTGGCCCGCTACCTCGTACAGGGAGTGGATATTTGGCTTAATACTCCGCAAAGGGGTATGGAAGCCTCCGGCACCAGCGGTATGAAAGTGCTGGCCAACGGCGGTTTGAATATGAGTATTCTCGACGGCTGGTGGTGCGAAGGGTACGCCCACGACACCGGCTGGGCCATCGGGCACGGGGAAAGCTACGAGGATACCGAGTACCAGGATGAGGTGGAGTCACATGCCATTTACGATCTGCTGGAAAAGGACGTAATTCCGCTGTTTTATAATCGTAGTTCGGATCGCCTGCCGCGCGGCTGGGTCCAAATGATGAAGAGATCCATGCAGAAACTCAGTCCGCATTTTTCCACCGCGCGCATGGTGGCCGAGTATGCCCAGAATTTCTATTTACCCTCAGCTACGCGGTTCGACGCGTTTATGCATAACGATCTGGAACGAGCGAAAAATCTGTCCTACTGGAAGGAAAGCATTCGGGACCGTTGGCCGGAAGTGTCTATCGGGAAGGTGGACGCCATCGCTGGTGACGGCGAGTTACAGGTCGGCGGTAAACTGGAAGTCCGCAGTCAGGTAAAATTGGGAAGCATTGATGCGAACGACGTGGTAGTGGAACTGTATTACGGGCCGGTGGACAGCAAAGGGAAAATCAGCTCCGCCGAAGCGGTGCCGATGGAACATGTCGGTCCCGGCAGCGATGGCTACGAAATTTTCCAGGGTAGAATTCCTTGCCGACGCAGCGGCTTATGCGGCTTTATCGTGCGCGTCGTACCGTTCCATTCGGATCTCGTCAGTATGTACGACGCCGGTGTGATCTGCTGGGACGAAATACCCGATGAAGCGAAAAAAACCAAATCTCCTCAACCGGAGACTGTACAACCGTAAAAAAGAATAAGTGAGTGCTATTTCAATCCAGGGCAATCCCCGGCGGCATACTAATCCCCCCGCCGGGGAGTTTTTTTGCGGTAAGAACCAATCTCTGCATACAATTTCTATTTGTAATTTCATGTCTGATACTATATAATCCTGCCGATCAAATTTTGGGAGCATAGGAGGCTTCGGTTCCGTTTACCCCGAGCGGTTTTAAGGTAAGGAGTTATTATGGTACGTTATTTCATGGGAGCAGCCGTTATATGGGTGGGATTTGTAGTTGTACCCGGATCGGCGGCAGAGATCCGGGTGCCGCGGGATTACGCCACCATCCAGGAGGCCGTTGATGCGGCGGAAAATGGGGATGAGGTTATCGTCTCCAACGGCACGTATCGAGGCGATGGCAACCGGTATATCAATTTCCACGGCAAGGCCATTACCTTGCGCAGCGACCAGGGACCCGAACAGTGTGTTCTCGATTGCGAAGCCAGCGAAACGGATATGTACAACGCTTTCGTTTTCAACTCCGGTGAAGAGAGTAATTCGATCCTGGATGGATTTACCATAACGCAGGGTTACCAGACCAGCGGAGGAGCGGTCTATCTATCCGGCAGCAGCCCGACGATCCGAAACTGCCGCTTTCTGGATAATTCCGCCGAACAATATGGTGGCGCGATAGAGTGCTATAACGATTGCAATCCGATAATCACCCAGTGTATTTTCCGGAATAATGTCAGTGGCGCTCGCGGCGCCGGGATCTTCTGCGTCAATAGCAATCCTTCGATTCAGTATTGTACCTTCACGGACAATACCACCACGAGCGGCGGCGGCGGTATAGGCTGTTTTACTGCCAACCCGGAAATAAGGAATTGTACGTTTACCGGAAATTCCGCATCGGAAGGCGGCGGTATCCTTTGTGAAGCAGACAGCGACCCCAATATCCTGTATTGTACCTTTACCGGGAATACGGTAGTCCATTTCGGCGGCGGCCTCAGTGTCAAAAATGATTGTAGTGCATATATTGACGGCTGTTATATATACCATAATGTCGCCGGGAGCTATGGCGGAGGAATTTTCTTTACGGAGCAAATATCGTCGATTCAAAATAGTCTCATTACCGGCAATACCTCTGAATTTGAAGGCGGCGGCATTGCCTGCTATCATAGTGATGTGACGATTACCAATTGTTCGATTATGAAGAATCGTTCTCTGGACGCCGGAGGAGGGATAGCTTGTCGATGGCTTAGTAATGTGATCCTGAACAACAGTATCGTATGGGGCAATACCTCTTCCCTGCAGGGGGATCAAATCTCTCTCAATGATTATTCCAATCCTTCCACCATGACGGTTTCCTATTGTGACGCCCAAGGCGGACAGGCCCAGGCGTATGTAGCGGGTAATTGCACGTTGACTTGGCAGGCGGGAAATCTGGATGTCGATCCCGATTTTGTGGCGCCGGGCTATTGGGAGGACCATAATACGCCGGAGGATCAAAGTGATGACGCCTGGGTAATGGGCTGTTGGCATCTGTTACCGGACTCCGATTGTATCAATGCGGCGGATAACGCGCTGGTTGAAACCGGCACTACCGATCTGGCCGGCCGGGATCGGATTCTCAACGGCACGGTCGATATGGGCGCCTATGAAAATGATCCCGCCGCTTTGGATGTCGATAAAATAACCGTCAAAGCGGGCAAGACGCGTGAAGCCGGCAGTGATTCCTGCAGTGTATCCGGCGCCCTGGATGCTCCATTGGCATCGTTTCAATCCGCTGATATGGTTACGATTCGCGCCGGTGAAATGGCGGAGACCGTAAACTGCTCCGCCTTTAAGCAAGCCGGGAAAAATCCCAAATATACCTATAAAGGACCGTCGGGGGGAATTACGTCCCTCATACTGGATTTCAAAAAGGGCGTCTATAGCGCCGCCGGAAAGAATCTGGACTTGACCGGTATGAGCGCCCCGGTTCCGGTCGCCCTGTTGTTCGGCGATTACTATGGTTACGTAACCGCCGAGGACCAGGGAGCAAACGATATTATCAATGGCAAGAAATCCTTACCCGTTCAACTCCTTTCGGGATTTGCAGACTACGTAGCAACCACAAAAGTCAAAGTCAAACCGGGTAAGACGAATAATGTCGGCAATTTGACGGTTCAGGGAGCGATTGCGGTTGAAACGTTAGTAAATTTAACCGCCTCGGGAATAACGATCCACTGGGGTACGGAGTCGTACGTACTCCAGGGCAGTGACTTTACCATTAAAGGTACGAACAAATATGTGGGTAAAGTTAAACCGTCCGGCGGCGATACTTCCAGCGCCACGGTTACCATCGACTTTAACAAATGCACTGTTAAAGTGGTTTTGAAAAATACCGATATCCCCTGGCAGAGCAGCCCCGTCAACTTCGGTTTGGAATTCGATAGCTTCAACGAACAAGAAGTAGTAAATTTCTAGGCAGGGATAACAATTGTTTTACGGATAAGGAGTGTATCATGAATAAACGTATCCAGGTATTATCCGCTTTGTTGATAGGGTGTTATATCGTACAAGTACAGGCGGCAGAATTGAAGGTGCCGAGCGAGTATGTCACTATTCAGGCGGCCATCGATGCGGCCGGAGATGGTGATGTTATTCTGGTTGCCGACGGCGCCTACACCGGCGACGGCAACCGTGATATTGACTTTGATGGTAAAAAGATCACCGTGCGTAGTCAAAATGGTGCGACAAACTGCATTATCGACAGCCAAGGTTCTGATGGAGATGCCCACCGTGGTTTTGTTTTGAATAGCGGGGAAGATCCCAACCTGTCTGTTATCGATGGTTTTACCATTACCAATGGTTACCTGACAGAGCCGGGAGACTGGCGCGGCCGTGGCTCTGGGATCTATTGTTACGATGGAGGTATGACCGTTCGAAATTGTATCCTTACGGGAAACACCGCTGCTAATGGCGGGACTATCTACGGCGAAAGCGCCACGATAACCATCGAAAATTGCTCCATTATTGGAAATACCGCTTTAGCATCAGCAGGGATCAAAATTCGCAGTGCTAAGGTAACGGTTCAGAACTGTATTATTGAGGATAATATAGCAACGCCATACAGTGCAGGAGGTTTTAGTATTCAGGATGGCGTCGGTTGCAGCCTGATTTCGGATTGTACCTTCCAGGGAAATGTCGCAGAAAATGATACCGGCGCCATAAGTATTGATGCCACCGATGTAACCATCAGCAATTGCGAGATCAACGACAATTCGGCCGGGGATTATGGCGGAGGTCTTAAGATAACAGCATGTGATGATATTGATATCCTAAATTGCACAATAACTGGAAATACTGTGGGATCGGCTATGTCAGGCGGAGGAATATATTGTAATGCCAGTAATTTGAATCTGAGCTATTGCAACATAAGTGAAAATGACGGCGGAGACTATGGCGGGGCCATTGAAAGTTATAATTGTAACATGACGATAGACAATTGTATATTTTATGACAATCATGTTGATTACCTTGGCGGCGCACTTCGTTTTGCCTCCGGTAGTAATAACGTTCTTGCTACGAATTGTATCTTTCAGGGCAATTCCGTTCTTTATCAACACGGCGGCGCCGTTCACAGCATTGGAGCCGATCTGAGCATGACGAATTGCCTTTTCACTGGTAATCAGTGCGGCTGGAACGGCGGGGCTGTCTTTTTTGATGCCGGAGATCCCGTATTTACCAATTGCACCCTTTGCGGTAATCGTTCCAACGAAAGAGAATGGGGTGGGATATATATTACCAATGACGATCCGGTTCTGACGAATTGTATTGCCTGGAACAATTCCGGGACGAGCAGGGCAACACAAGAGGCACAATTCCATGGCGGGACCGGAACCCCTGATGTTAATAATTGTTGCGTGCAGGGCTGGGATGGTTCCTGGGGTGGCGTGGGTAATATCGGCAGCGATCCGGATTTCATCGATCCGGGTTCCTGGGACGACAATGGCACCCCGGCCGACTTAACGGACGATACCTGGGTGATCGGCAGGTATTTTCTGTCGCCCGGCTCGGATTGTATCAACAGTGGTGATAATAGTGCCGTGGTCGGAGTGGATACCGATTTAGTCGGCCATGACAGAATTCTCAACGACACCGTAGATAGGGGCGCCTATGAAAACGATCCCGAAGGACTTATAGTCGGCAAAGCGACGGTCAAGGCCGGGAAGACTCGAGAAGCGCAGGCGGATTCATTTAGCGTATCCGGAACCACTAATGCCGAAGCGACGGATTTTTCTGCTGCCGAAACCGTTACCCTGCGCGTGGGGGATTTCAGCGAAACGTTGAATTGTGATGATTTCAAGCAGGCGGGCAAACATCCTAAATATACCTACAAAGGTCCGTCGGGAGGAATCACTTCCATAACGCTGGATTTCAATAAAGGAACCTTTCGTGCCGCGGGTAAGGATTTAATCTTAACCGGTACGACCGCACCCATGTTAGTCTTAATTCTGATTGGCGATTTCTACGGGGCTGCTTTCGCCGAGGACCAAGGGGCCAACGATGTCATAAACGGTAAAAAATCCGTACCGGTGCAGCTTTTATTGGGAGACACAGACTATTTAAAAACAACGAAGGTCAAATGCAAACAGGGCAATGAAAACCAGGTCGGCAAATTGGCGGTACAAGGAGTAATTGCAGTGGAAGAGATTGTCGATTTGAGAACGACGGGCCTGACAATCCACTGGGGCGCCCAGCAGTATGTTCTTCAAGGAGGGGATTTTACTGCCAAGGGCACGAATACATACGTCGGCAAAGTGAAACCCTCCGGGGGCGATAATTCCAGTGCCGCCGTCACGATTGATTTCAATAAATGCACCTTTAAGGTGACTCTTAAGAATACCGATATGACTTGGCAAGCAAGCCCCGTCAACTTCGGTTTGGAATTCGATAGTTTTAACGAACAAGAAAACGTGGAGTTTTAAGGTACGAATTTTAGTAACACTTTAACCATATGTAGTAGAACCGGGTGGCACCGCCAAGCGAAGCTTGGGGGTGGTAAACTACCCGCATTTTTTATACGAATATCGCAGTTTATTGCATATCAGTAAACAGTCACGAATTTAACGATCCCGGTGGAAACGATTGATTTTGGTTCGCTCCGGTTTTGTAAATCGTATTTAGGCAACGACAATACGCTCCTGAGTGGCTTCGAGGATCAGCTCTAACAAATGGGAATATTTCATTCCGGCGAAACCGGCCATGAAATTCATCTTGCCGTCCCAGCACCAGCCGGGATTCGGATTCACCTCCAGAAGTTTAATCACCCCGTCGGCATCGGTGCGAAAATCAAACCGGGCGTAATCGCGACAGCCGCACCGCTCGAACAACAGATGCGAATAATCAATGAGCTTGGTTCGCATTTCGTCATCCAACTGCGCCCGCTTATAGGAAATCTGCGTCCAATAAGGCGAGTCGGGAATCCATTTGGATTCATAGCCTAATATGGGCGGCAGGGACGGGTCGAGTTGGCTGTAATCCACTTCCAGAATCGGCAGGATCCGATAGGTTAATCCCGTATTGCCGATGATACCGACGGTATATTCCGTACCGGGTAAAAATTCTTCAATCAACACCGGACGACCGGGCAGCATCTCCTGGATTTTCACCAGGTATTCGACCAACTGCTCCGTGTTGTACACGACGGCATCCTGGGTGATGCCGATGCTTGAATCCCCGTAGCAGGGTTTCACCAGCGCCGGGAAGATCGAAGGCAAATTGGCGGCAATGTCCCCTACGTTGGAATAGGTTTCCAGCGGTACGGGGATCTCCATCGACAGGGCAATGGCCCGCACAATCGCTTTGTTATAACAAAGACCCAAAGATGCCGGTCCCGCACCGGAATAGGGGATGCCCAGCATATCCAGAAACGCCGGGATGTGTAATTCGAGAAAAGCATCGTTGTTAAATCCTTCATCACACAGGTTCAACACGAACGAGGGCGGCTCCTGACGCAATTGGGTTAACAACGAGGCGTGATTTTCCAAATACCGAAACTCATAATCCGCCAGTTCCCCCAGCGCCTCCTTCATACGGTTTATGGTTTCCATATCCTCAGGATTAAACTGTCCTTCCCGTTTGACCATATCCGGCAGGGACGGATCGCCCAGCAATACAGTGACCTTGGGAAACAACGGACCTTTCTTGCGGACCGGCGGTGATTTATACGGCGCCGACGCCGTTAGAAACAACCGGTGCGCCATCATCCCCAGATCCTGATCCCGATCGGAAAGAGTCTGGATCACGCCATGGAGGCGGAGATTGATAAATCCTGCCTGCTGCAACAGGGACAGAATCCGGTCCTTATCGTAGAGTCTTTCGGCATAAAACTGATCCGCGATCACGCCCCGTTCGGCGTGAACCACTACTTCCCGTGAGATCAAACGTTGTGCGTCAGACGCCAGAGATCGTTCGCGGCATACGAAATGGTTACTGTCGATCCATTCCCAACTGCGACGCTCGAAGTGTTCCCGCATCCAACCCCCGTCCACCAGGTCCATCACCAGAATCCCACCGGAAATCAACACTTTCTTGACGGATTCCAGTACCGCAAGATCATCCTCTTCCCGCTCGAAATAACCGAAGGAATTGCCCAGAATGGCCACACATTGAAATGTACTCTCGGGAAAGCGAAACTTGCGGGCATCCCCCTCGTGAAAACTGATTTCGAGGTTGTCTTGACGCGCCCGTTTCCGCGCCAGGCGAATTAAATATCGCGATCGATCCAGGCCGGTTACATGGCAAAACCCTCGACGGGCCAATTCCAGGCAGTGTCGGCCCTGGCCGCAGCACAGATCCAGGATCTTGTCATTTTTTTCCAGTCCCGTAACCCGTACCAGCAGATCCACTTCTTGTACCGTATTGGCGTCATTTTCCACCACATCTCCGTCGGTCTTCAGGTACAAAGAATTGAACAGCGTCTGCCACCAGTTTGTCGGCAGGTGCCGCTCCAAATCGGAGATCGGCCCCAGTGTCCTGGCGGGGCTGTTTGCCAACATCTTACCTTTTGCCATAATCGGTCCTTTCCCTTTCGGTATCGGATTTTCCGGGGTTAGTATAATCACGATCAACGTTTTGTTAAGTCGAATTATACTCTTTATTGAAAAAATTTACCTCTCAGTTGTTTTTTCAAGCCGCTGCGGTTGGCAATCTGGATGGCCAGGCCCGGCCGGGCATTCGCTTCCAATACGACCGGACCTATAGTTTCATCCAGGACGATATCCACTCCGAGATATCCCATCCCAATCGCTCGACTCAATCGCCTGGAAATATCCAGGACGGTTTCCCAATCGGGAATTTGAATATTACTCATAGTTACTCCGGTGTCAGGATGATGGGTAATATACCTATCCCGGCACACCCCGCCGAAGGTTATGCCTGTGGTCATATCGATTCCCACCGCCACGGCGCCCTGATGCAGATTGGCGCGGCCCTGGGAAGCGATGGTGGGCAAGCGGAGCATAGCCATAATGGGTTGGGATTGATACAGAATGATCCGGATGTCGGGAGTACCTGTGACGGTCAAATTATTAAAGAGGGGATGGGGTACGATCCGCTGTTCGATTATGACCCGATCCGGATGCCCGGCTAAAGAATACAGACCAGAAAGAATCGTGGAGGTATGATAACGGATTTCCTCCCAGGATAGAATATCTCCCTGGGCGGTATGAAAGTGGGTATCCGATCTTCCGACAATAATGAGTACGCCGCGACCGCTGGCGCCGGAAGCGGGTTTGATCACAAAATCTGTTTTGTCCCTGAGGAAAGGGAATAACTTACGGACATCACCATAGCGAGAGATGACGACGAATAATTGGGGGACAGGAATTCCCACTTGCTTACAGATCTTCTTGGTCTCGACTTTATCGTCCACCCGGTGATAAAGCGAACGTGGATTGAGAGGAAACTGATAGCGCAGATTGCGTTCGTTTATGCCCAGCACGCCCTGTCGATGTAGTTCCCAGGGCCAGGCCCAGGGACGCCGGTATTTCCTTTTTGGATAAGTATTATTTAGAGTCATTTGGGAATCCTAAATCGCGAAACCGCCACAGTTCCGACAATCGATATCCGGAGTAGCGTCCGATCAACAACAGCGCCGTTATGATAAACAGAAGCAGTTCCGGAAAGGTTAAGAGGGTCCGTCCCACCGGCTCTATGCGCAGCACAAAAAAACAGGCAATCGCCACAATCAATGTACCGGCAAACGTTTTCAGTGCCTCTCGGGTGGAATCTTCCTCGGCGATGATATTGAATCGTTCGATCATAACCGTCAGGATTACCGTCGGCAGTAATACTGCACTGGCACTGGGAGTGAATCCCAGATAATCCAAAAGCGAAACACAGAGGATCATACAAAAAACCACCAGCGTCAGAATGATGCTTAACCGCGCTACCATGAGCAGTTTGAGTGCATTGAGAATATATCGAGCGGTGATGCCAATCCCAATCACAATCAGAAATACCACCGTACCGGTGCGCCAATCGGCTTGAACAAAACTCAGGGCTATCAGAGCCTGGGCAAAGTTGCCGAAGGTCTGAAT
>CAZNQT010000019.1:0-20217 GCA_964574885.1 uncultured Pirellulales bacterium | reverse complement strand
CTGGGGGGGGGTCGAGGGGGGGCAGCCCCCGAGGCTGCGAGGTGGATGGCGAGGGCCACGCCAGAAGGTAGGGGCGACCCCGCGTGGTCGCCCGATGGGTGGCAGCCTTAAGCGAGTCCGCGAGCTTATGGCTGACGAACACCCATAACCATCGAACAAATTTTAGGAGATATCTCATGTCCAAAAGAATCAATCGACGGGAATTTATCGGCGCCTCGTCCCTGGCCGCGGCGCTGACCTTCGTTCCCAGACACGTGTTGGGAGGTCCGAACTTCGTAGCTCCCAGTGAAAAGGTGCGGATCGGCTACGTCGGCTGCGGAACCCAGGGTTTAAGACAAATGATGGCTGCCTTACCGAATCCCGATGTGCATATCGCCGCCGTCTGCGATCCCAACCGGGCCAGTAACGATTACCCCGAATGGAGCAAGCATGAAATCCGCAACAAGATTCGCAACTTCCTGGGCGATTCCCAATGGGGCGAAGGAGTGCCGGGCTGCCGCTGTGGGCGCGAAGTCGGTCATGAAATCGTCAAACGCTACTATGCCAAACACAAACCTTCGAACCGGCGCCAGGGCTGTAATGCGTATGTGGATTTTCGCGAAATGTTGGCAAAGGAAAAGGACCTCGATGCGGTATATATCATGACGCCCGACCACCTGCACGCCACGGTCGCCCTAACCGCTATGGCTCAGGGAAAACACGTCATTGTCCATAAGCCGCTTTCCAATGTCCTCTACGAAGCCAACCTCGTTGCCAGGACCGCCCAAAAGACCGGACTGGCAACGCACCTGTTCTGCTCTGCCAACCTGAGCACTACCCCCCTGTTGTGCGAGTGGATCTGGAATAATGCCATCGGTCCGGTGCGTCAGGTGCACAACTGGTCGAGCCGTCCCTTCTGGCCCCAGGGCATGACTGAACCGCCCCGGGAAACGCCCCCCGTTCCGGATGGCCTGGACTGGGACCTGTGGCTCGGACCCGTACCCCATCGACCCTATCATCTTGCCTATACCCACGCCGTCTTTCGCGGCTGGTACGATTTCGGCACCGGCGCACTTGGCGATATGGGTCATTACAGCTTTTACCAGATCTTCCGGATTCTAAAGCTCGGCTCCCCTATCGCCGTCGAAGCCTCCCGCAGTCAATATTGGAAAATTATCGATCTCACCTGGCACAAACAAATCAATCACGTTTCCTATCCGCGGGCCTCCATGATCCGGTTCGACTTTCCCGCTCGAGGTGATATGTGCCCCGTATCGTTGTACTGGTATGACGGCGGCCTCAAACCGCCCCAACCTGAAGAACTCGACCTCGACGGTCAGGATATGCCCGCGGAAGGTTTACTGTTCGTAGGCGATAAGGGGAAAATCCTCTGCGACTTCAGCGGAGGTAATCCGCGGCTCATTCCCAATACCAAAATGAAAGCCTTCAAACAGCCGCCCAAGTCTCTGCCGCGTCCTATCGGCGAACTCGAACAGTGGCTCCGCGCCTGCAAGGGCGGCCAATCCTCCGACGCCGCCTTCGAAAAGGTCTATCCCTTCAGCGAAACCATCTGTCTCGGTACGATCGCCCTACGCGTGGACAAGAAACTCCAATGGGATGCCGACCAGTTCCGCTTCACCAACTCCGCCGACGCTAATAAACTCATGCACCGCAATTATCGCCCCGGCTGGGAATTGTAATTTAGGGTAAAGGATATCTATTATGCTATCTAATCGTATTGTGATGTTGATCGTGATTATCGCTGGCTGCTTTGGTTCCCCGCTCGCCGCGCAGGAGAAACCATTCCTCCACACCCAGGACATCTTCCCCCTGGTCAAGGAACACGTACACGGCTCTACTATAGTAGAGATCCCCAGCGGCGACCTGCTGGCCGCCTGGTTTCAGGGTTCCGGCGAACGACAGGCCGACGACGTCCGAATCATGGGAGCAAAATTACAAAACAAACCCATTTCCTGGTCCAAACCCTTCCTCATGGCCGATGTACCCGGATTTCCGGATATCAATCCGATCCTGTTTCTGGACGGTAAAAAGCGGCTCTGGCTGGTGTGGTACACCGTAATCGCCAATCAGTGGGAGACCTCGCTGCCGAAATACCGGATTAGTACGGATTATGACGGCGAAGGGCCGCCCAGATGGGATTGGCAGGAGGTGCTCCACGTCAAACCGGGCGGATCGACGAAGCGGGGGATTCAGCCGAACGATCGATTCGTGAAATCCATCGAGCGACAGATCGACCAATACGCCGACTATTTCCGCCAAACCTCCGGATTGGATCCGAGTCTGATTCAGCCGTTGGTTGATAGATGGCGAAAGGAGATCCTACCCAAGGCGCGGGGAGAGGATATGATGGCTAAAGGTTATCTATATAAACCGGACGGGACTCATGCAACCAAGCTGATGGGGTATCCCTACTTTCGCCGGATGGGATGGCAGACGAAAAATAAGGCGGTCGTACTCGACGGTGGGCGGATTATCGTGCCTTTGTATTCCGATGGGTTCAGCTTCTCACTGATGGCAATTACCGACGACGATGGTAGGACCTGGCAGTTCAGTGAGCCGCTGGTCGCGCCGGGCAATATTCAGCCAAGCATCGCGCTCAAGAAAGACGGGACGCTGGTCGCCTACATGCGAGATAACGGCCCCCCGCCTCAGCGGCTGCACGTCAGTTCCAGCACCGATCGCGGGTTGACCTGGAGTACGGTCAAGGATTCGCAACTGCCGAATCCCGGTTCGGGCGCGGACCTGGTCACGCTGAAGAACGGCCACTGGGTGCTGGCCTACAACGATACGGAAGACGGGCGCCATAGTCTGGCGATTTCGATCTCGACGGATGAGGGTAAGACCTGGCCTTACAAACGACACCTGGAACTGGACAAGCGTCCGAGAAATAAAGCGACCCGCAGTCACTATCCCTCGATCATTCAGGGTCGCGACGGTACGCTGCACGTCACTTATAGTTATCATCACAATGACCGGGGCGATAAGGAGAATAAGACGATCAAGTACGCCCATTTCAACGAGGCCTGGGCGATGGGGAAATGACGAATGTCGATTCCGCACCAATTTTTGTATGAGACTTAGGCATTCTAACGAAACCTCACGGCGCGAATTCTGGATTCCTGCCTTCGCATGAATACCATAGTTTTGTTAGGCGCCGTTAGGATTCACATAGGCATCGAATATTCGCAACGTTACACAGTCCGTTTGGCTAAGGGGAAGGCGAGAGTGCGTTCCAAAGTTGTTTGATTTAGGCAAGATAGATGATTTATAATAAAAATCCAATGGGATTAGTAAAAATTATTGTGATGTTTAACCTAAATCTCTGTATAATAGAATCGTAGATTTCAACATAAAAAGTTATTTTTTAGATAAATCATAGATTTGAATTGTATAGGGGAAATCCCAGTTTATGAATATTCGGACGTGGGAAATGGCAGTATTGTTGGCATGTTTCAGCCTGCTTGGGAGCGTTCATGCCGAATTGGTCGCCAACGGCGGTTTTGAAAGCCCAGGCGCCGAGGGCGCCTATCCCGACAACTGGACGGCGGACTTTAACAGCTACGGTTCGCATACCGGCACTTCTGCCGCGCACAGCGGCGCCTGGTTTTGGCACCCCGGCGCCAGCGCATCCGCGGGCGGCGGGTATCAGGATCTGACAACTGCAATCGGGGACATTTACACCGTGAGTTTATGGATTCAGAACTGGAGCGCCGGCGCAGGTTCCTCGCATGTGCGCGTGCTGCTCGGTGACGCCGGGACGGATACCATCGCGATCGATGACACGGGCGGTAGCGCGTCTGTTTTCGCCAGTGCCGGGATCGTCGCCAATGAGCTTCATGCCATAACCGACGGAACCGTCTGGCAGCAGGTTACGTTCCAGTTCATCGCGACGGCAACCACAACCCGACTGGGTATCTACAACGCCAATATGTCCGGCGACACCTATCATTCGATCAACGTGGACGATGTCAGCGTAATACCGGACGACTGGTGGTGGGGTGCGAGGGATCCGGTTCCGGCTCATGGGGCAACCGGAGTTACGAGGAGTCAAATCTTACGCTGGACCGCCGGGACGGGGGCGCCCCAGGCCATTGATTATCATTATGTCTATTTCGGCGCCGATTCGGCTGCCATCGCTGCCGCGACCAAAGGCGATCCCAGTCAGGTCGCGACTCTGCCGGTTGGGACCACGGAGTATGCGCCGGTATTGGCGGCCAATACCACGTATTACTGGCGCGTGGACGAAGTGATCGAACCGGATAGGGATCCGAACCATGTGGAAAAGGGAGTCGTCTGGAGATTTGAAACGCCGGAGATCATCTGCGCCCGATACCCGATAAGCGATGTCAATAAAGATTGCAAAGTGGATTTATCTGATATTGCGCTGTTGGCGGTGGAATGGCTGACGGATAATATGACGGAAGTGCGTGATCGCTGGGATGCACAAACGGCCTGGAACTGGTACGCACAGGTGGGGCCGATCACCGGATGTAATTATGTGCCTCGCACGGCGGTCAATACGACGGAGATGTGGCAGGCGGATACGTTTGATCCGATTACCATCGATCAGGAACTAGGCTGGGCCCGGCAATGCGGGATCAACAGTGTGCGGGTCTTTGTACAATACATTGTGTATCAGGAGGATGCGCAGGGATTGCTCGAACGGCTGGATCGGTTTCTGGCGATTGCCGATAGCCACGGGATTTCCACGACGCTGGTTCTCTTGGATGATTGTTTTGGACCCGAACCCTCGCCCGGACCGCAGCCGGATCCGATTCCGGGCGTGCATAACAGTCGCTGGACCTCCAGTCCGGGTGAATTTCGCAAGCAGGAAATTTTCCGGCCCAACTTAAAAGAATACGTAACGGAGATTATATATCGTTATAAAAATGACTCTCGTATTTTGATGTGGGATCTATACAACGAAGCACAATCGTCAAGCCGTCCTCTGCTGGAGCAGGTTTTTAAATGGGCGCGTGCCGTGAATCCTTCCCAGCCCCTCACTTCCTGCTGGCAGGCGTCGGACTTGTGGGATGTCGCCTCGTTCCACGATTATAATCCTCCCAACGAAAGTTATTTGAGCGGCATAAACGCCGAGCGGCCGGCTATTAACACCGAATGCATCGCCCGAACACGAGGGTCCGTTTTTAGTACGGTGCTGCCTGCTTATGCCAATCACGGAATAGGCTGGTACATGTGGGGTTTAGTCAAAGGCCGGATTCAGACGTATTATCCCTGGGGTTCGCCGCAAGGCGCTCCGGAACCGGAGGTTTGGTTCCATGATCTTTTACATCCGGATGGTACGCCTTACGATCCAGCGGAAATCACACTGATTCAGAATTTCCCGAATGTATATGTTCCCCCAACGCCATAGTGCGTAATTGTGACCGGAGAACTGGTTTTGCCGATGACTATTTCATCGCACGTGGCCAGGTCCTGCTCGGCATCGGCGTAAAGCAGGTAAGGTATTCGACCTCCGGTTGACACATATCCTGTAGAAGCGTTTTCGTATTCGTCCCCCGGTTCACACTGGGGGCTAAATTTTGCTGGAGACCTCACGAATTTGACGATTAACGCTATGATGTAGTACTATTGACAATCGGGACCGCAATCCGATAGAATAAAAGTATCAATAGTCATACAACGCGAGTTATTACGTGAGGTGGTATAGGCGGCAACCATATAACCCAAGGCTCGTTATATTGTTATGTCGGATTTGAAATCAGTTGAAAAACTCATAAAGAAATTAGATTCTAAAAAAGAAGCTACCAGAGAACGTGCGGTTAAAAAACTTGAGAGAATTTTTTACCCAACATTCGCCCCACCCGGCAAAAATGCAGTACTAACCGGCCAAGAAGTTAAAATTATACATAATCAACACTATTCACGATTACACGATTCACCTTTGCTTACACCTCTTTTACAGGCGTTAGAATCTGGCGGGAAATATGCTAAAATATTTTCGGCGACCGCTCTTGGTGCAGCAAACGAAATAAGGGCGCTGCCGCTACTTCGCAATGTTCTAAAAGATGACAGCGCCGACGTCCGAACTGCTGCAGCAAAAGGACTTGGTTTGTTTCCCGATATCGATAGTGTAATTCCTCTTATTGATCTCCTGCAAGATTCAAACATCGAAGTCAGGTCCGCATCTGCTCGTACACTCGGTAGTATCGGAGATAAAAGAGCAGTCTCACCATTATTAAAAATGCTCGAAAACAACAATCGTCAAGACAAGTGGAATGCATTGATAGCACTTGGTGATATTGGTGACATAGATTCTCTACCTTTTATTCGTGCGTACCTAAAAGATAAGGATAAAAAAATCAGAAAACCAGCAAAATTTGCATTAGCGACCTATGATCGGAAAAGGAGGAAAATTCTAGGGAATACAAATATTTAACGAAAAAAAGATACTGAGTAAAACAATTAAGCCGATTCCTAACCTTGTTGTTTCTATCGAGTCTCAGTATGATATATATTATATACACTAAGACATAGGAGCCAAGTATGCCGTATTTTCATGTACCGCCGATCGGGTTGGGACCGGTGACGATTCATGTGTTTGGGATCATCACGGTAATGGCGATCCTGCTGGGGGCGAAGGCGGCGAAACATCGGGCGAAAGAGTTAGGGCTCGATGTGCGGGTGGTGGATCGTCTGGTTCCCTGGCTGGTGCTGGGTGTGTTCGTGGGGGCGCATCTGGTATCGGTCGTATTTTACAATCCCGACAGGATTGTCGAAGATCCGCTGGTCTTAGTGAAACTGTGGGATGGGATTTCCTCCTTCGGCGGGATATTCGGCGGGCTGACGGTAGTGTACCTGTTCTTTCGGCGGTTGAAGCTACAGCGGAAGCATTATACGCAGGCACTGCTATTCGGGGCGGTGGTGTGTCTGCTGGTGGGACGGTTCGGCTGTTCGGTGGCGCACGATCATCCCGGGAAGGCAACCAATTCGCCGCTGGCGGTGAAGGGCTGGCCCACGGCGGATACCCCGAAACGAACGCTGGGATTCTACACGGACGGGCCGCGGCGACACGATCTGGGTTTATATGAATTTCTGTATCTGATTCCCGTTACGGGTCTGTTATACGCAGCGAGGCGGTTTCGACCCTTTGAAAACTTTCATCTCGCCCTGGTGCTGTTTCTTTATACGCCGATACGATTCCTGTTGGATTTTCTGCGTTACGGTGAGCGATTGTATTACGGCTTGACGCCGGGACAGTACTTCGCGATCGCATTATTTATGGTTGCAATAATACTAACGATAAAAGGTCTGAGAAAAATAGAGGTAAGACCACCGCCTGTCGGTACGTAACGGCACCTCTCTGTCTGCGCCAGAAAGACGCCACCCATCATATTCGTATTCATCCCCCGCTTACCACCGGGGGCGTGTATAAATCAATTCGCATTCCAGCCCCCTGTGTTAACAGGGGATTGAGTGCCATGTTGTGTCGCATTCGTATTGTGTCAACAGGGGATCAAGTGCCCTGTGGGTGCGTTTTTGTATTCGTCCCCCGGTTCACACCGGGGGCTTGTTATTTATCGAATTACCGGTTTCGTTTTCGTGGGAGAAGGAGGGCGCCCGTCAGCAGCAGAATGAGGGATGTCGGTTCGGGTATGAGGGTGACCATGCCGTTGTCCCCGATATTCAGATTGGATCGGATATAGCCGTTCTCAAAAGTTCCCTCCAGCCGACCGGTAGATACGCTGACCGGGCCATAGGGAACGGGGATGCCGTCAATCTGAAAATCTCTGCCATAGATAAAAACCTGCCCCTCATTACGCACCCATAATCCTTCGCCAAACTCACCGCCGGTAATAATCAATTTGCTGTTGTTTACGATACTGAAGGGATCTTCATCTACGCTGCCGCCGGAGATCTCCCCGCGACTGAAATCGTGTAAGGCGAGACTGCCGTTACTCACACCGCCGGTCATCAAAAATATACTATTCTGATACACATCCACATCACGAACCGACCCGCCGGCAACGAGTTCCACGGTCGTCGGCTGACTCGCAGGTCCGTCGTAGATCTCCACCCTCTCCGATATCGGGGTATTGATTTCGTGTTGGCCGCCGTCGTCGTAAATGATAATCGCTTTAGTCGGGGTCCCCAAAACACACAATACGGTTAGAAATCCCAGAATTGGAACGATCCGCTGCATGTTCCTACCTCCTTTCCGGCGTCGGCAGGTACAGAAAGGGTACCTGCATACAGATCCCTGGCCGACGTAGTTTTCTGCTCCCTGTTGGTAAGGCATTTATATTCAACGACTTAGAGAAACGTGCTCCGTCGTTATAAGTAAAGGGGGCCTATCGGTTGAAAACGTTACAGTTTTTTTGGGCAAAATTTACAAAAAATCCGAAGGCGAGATTTTAGCAGATATTTCCGGCGTCCGGGTAAATTTCCGGGAAAATCTCTGCATGAAAAAGGGCGTAGCATCGTCTTACCCATTAGTAGAACAGGAAGCAGCAGGTGGAGTTCGATTTCAGTATATGGATAGCCAGAGGAACGGTCGCCGACAGATCGGCGAAAAGTACAAATCAGATGGCAGGAGAACGGCTATGAAATCAAATTGGCGAGCAGGAGTGATCGGGATTTTGATGCTGGGAGTCTGTCTGGCGTATTCGGGGAGGTGGGTAACGGCGGCGGCGCCAGAAGCAAAGGCGATCACGAGCAAAGAGTCGGTCTTAGAGTCGAGCGGGAAACAAGCCAACGAGGAGCGCGTCAGGGCCCAACGGGAAAAACGAGACAAAGAGAGAACGCCGCTGACGGAAGAAGAGAAGAAACAACGCCGTCAGGAAGCCATCAGCAAACGATACCAAGGGATGATTCAGCAGCAGGAAGCGACCGTGGCTCGTTGGATGAAAATCCGAGGGGTGGCACAGCAGGAAAAGGCGTTACTGACGATCAAAGAAATCGATACGCTGATCACGGAGCAGCGGGAACAAATCAAGACGACCAAACAGCAAATGCAGGACGCTCTGCATCCGGAACAGGCCCGGCAGCGTCGATTGGCGGAGAGAAAAAGGTTGATGGAAGCGAAACGAGCGGCGAGAGAGCGCAATCCCAACTTCAAGGAATTAAAACGGGAACGACAAGAGCGAAAAAAACAGGAGGAATACTAAAGATATACCCCCTAGACCCCCAATAACTCCACCCTTTTATAACTCGTCTGGAATTCCCCTCCAGGCGAGTTTTTTATTTGTCGCCGGAGGTGGAGTGGGAATTCTTTTTTTTCGTCGGGGGCGAGTCGGGTGTACTCGTTTGGATCAGTCCGGGGAATTTGATGATTTTGACGTCATCGGGATCCTTCGACGGGGGAGAGACCGAATCGTCGTTCTCGAGATCGGTATCGTAGGCGCCGGGGAGATAGGGGATCAGGCCCTGCTCGAAGGCTTCGATCTGCATGTTCCGCGGCGCCTGACGGATATCCATCGGGAAACCATCCATTTCGACGATCCAAGCGAGCGGATTAACCTCCATCATACTCATCACCGTATAATTCGGATTGAACGGCATCACTCCCAGTGCCTTTTCGATCTGCTTTCGTTTGGCATAGAGCGTAGCTTCGCTGACCCGGAGTAACCGAGCCAAGTCCGTCGTGCTCACATAGGGATCAAATTCAGAATCGCTGAGGAAATTGATGGACCCGACGGTAAAGATTATGCCCGCCGCCCAGGTGGCTACGCGGCCTTTATCCAAAGGCGAGGGCTGTAATTCACATAAATCCGCCGTCATAAACTGACACATTTCCGCGTACTCATCATCCAGGTAGTCAGCACAAAAGGCATCCGTCAGACGAACGATCTGCACAAACAAGTCCTGGCGAGCTTCCGGAAGTATTACATCCTCATCCCACATGACTGCTCCTTCCAAGCCCACTATATATGCAACCTGTCGGTTTTCCAAACCAAATCCCTAAAACAGGTTTCGTTTTTCCTGCTCACCTATCGTCGTAAATACCGAAGAATAAAGCAGTTAAAAAAATTTTCCTTTTGAGATTATATCCTTGACAAAAATCCCTGAATCATTCACAATATTTGTTGGATATATATAAAGATTCGATAATGAAGCCCGGTGAGAGAGAAAAAAGAGGTTTTCTCGGCCGGGTTTTTTTATGGGATAACGAGGAGCAGGAAAATGAGGCGGGATTATATTTGGCTCAAGGCATTAGTGGGATGGTTATGCTGCGTCACCGTCGCGAACGCGATAGAGGTCTATGACGACGGCGGCGTGCATGAAGTGAGTACGAAGGTTTTTGAAGACATTCACGTCTTTGACAGTCCCACTCAAGTACCCACCACGTTGATCGTACTTGAAGGCGCCGACACCCACGATATCGATGTATTCGGTCACAGTATGTTTCACATGAAAGGCGGGGAAATTGGCGACGGCAGCCTCAGTCTGCATGATTTCAGTCGGGGCGAAATCTCCGGCGGAATCATGCGGGATAATCCCCTGGATCTATACGATCAGAGCCAACTTCATATTACCGACAGCTTCGACTCAGACGATCTGCGGACGCATCACGACAGTAAGGTTTTTATTTACGGTACGAATTTCAACATAGACGGCGTTCCGGCAGCGTACGGCGAGATTGGCGTTCCGGTGGGTATGCTGACCGGAACGATGCCCAACGGGCAGTTGGAATTATTCTTCAACCGCATGGACAACGCCACGATTACCCTGGTCCCGGAACCGGCGGAATTGAGTCTGCTGGCGATGGGAACGTTATGGGTACGAAAAAAACAAAGGCAAAATGCCATCACCATATAATTATACCCAGCGAAGGGTAAATCAGTCCGAAACGCCCACGAAAGGGACCGGCTGAATTTGCTCGATGGTGAGTGGAGGAAAACAGGGGCGGAGCCACCCCCCTGTGTTCAGACCAAAATTTACCCAATCTGGTAGAGGGAGAGCGAGCAAGCCCTTCGCTGGGTAGCTTATACGCTCTCACAAAATGGTTATACGCAGCATTACATCGCCCGAGCCTGGTTATTTGCCATCATTTTGTGAGGCGCCCTAATACTTTCGTTCCCGCAATTCATACGGTTTGCCGAACCGATTCACGAAGAAATAGCGCAGGGCGTCGATCACATGATCGTGAACGCCATCCTTTTCCGGCAATTCGGCCAAACGGCCGCTGCTCTGTCGCTGGTAATGTAAGCCCTGAAAGGCCCGGATCAAATGTTCGCACTTCGGCGATATGAATAATCGGGCTCGTCCCAACGCCGGTGCGAGAAAACCGCGGATCAATTCAATCCCGTCGAGAATGTGACTCGGACGCGATTGGGTTTCGATCCCCAAGGCCTTCAGTTCCGTGACCGGTGAGGTGCCCGTAATCTCGTTCTGCTGTCGGCCCGCCGGATCGCAATATGTCATCGTCACCGGATACGGATACTGCTGCCGGATCAGACGCGCGTGCTCGGTGAGCGTGGTGCGGCTTTTCAGATGCTCGTCCAGCACGTACACTTTCTCCTCCGCGTCCACCTGTATAAACAAACACGCCAACGGATTACTGAATCCGAAATCAATCGTCCGAAACAGCGGCAGATTCGCATCGTAGAGGATCTCCCGCACGTGCCGAGCCGGATGGAATTCGGTAAAGACGACATCCTGTCGATTCGGCACTCGACAGAGCATCTCCGACTGCCAGGCCGCCTCGCTTGACCGTCGCTTCTGCGCGATGGCATCATCAATTCGATAATACCCCGCTGCCTGTTTCGCCCTGCCGAGACAATCGCTCCACAAAACGCACTGCGAGCAATTTCGATCCACACATGCTTCGATCACCTCCCACAAACACCAGCGAAACAAACGCATCTGATTCTTCGGGGCCGACTGAATCAGTTCCTGCATCAATCCGTAGGGCCGATGCATCGTCGAGAACGCCTCCAGCCGCGCTGCGATCCCGGAACGAGACTGCGTCACGAACTGCGCCGCCTGCCATACTTCCGGATCGAACAGGTCCACTTCATCGCACCGCAGCCGCTGTACGTGTTGCCCACGCACGCTCCGATCCGATTGCGCCAGTACCTGTACATCCGCTCCGTTGACGAACCGACATCCTTTGCCGGCAATTCGGCCATTTAAAAAACTGCTATACCCGCGTTCAATCGCTTCGGTCAGATATTCGTACATCCGCTGCGACTGTTCCTCCGAGCCGCCCAGAATCCGCACCCGACAGTCCGACAGGAAAACACACTCCAACAGCGACGCTATCGCACCCAATTGCGTCTTCCCGCCACCGCGATTGGCCCAGACGATAATATCGCGATTAGGCTGAATCATCCCTTCCGCCTCATAGCCCCCTGTGGTAACAGGGGGTCGAGTACCCTGTGGACACGTTTCCGTATTCGCCCCCCGCTTACCAGCGGGGGCTAGTTTTCCGGGTGGCACGGACAAACCTGGTTTGTCCGTGGTCGAGGTCGAAACAACTTTCCATTCGCCATGGACAAATAAGAATTTGTCCATGCCACCCGTCGGGTAATACCCACCATATTCCCTAACCACTATCCCCTATCCACTCACCACTTCTTCTCCTACTGTGAACTGTGAACCGGGAACTGTGAACTTCGTTGCCACAGATAATACACCGGATTCGTTAACCAGTTCTGCACTACGATGTTGGTAACTTCGTTTTTACTCAAGGTTTGCGTTCGGGCCCGACGATTCTGGGCCCGGGCAAACCGCTGCAGTTCCCGTTCCAGATATTGTTGCTCGTTGGCGTCTAACTCGCCCATCGCCTCCAGCAACAGCGTGGCGTCGTGAATGCGATTCGGATCAATGTCGAGATGCTCAAATATAGCCAGTAACCGCTCACTCGCCGGTGAAAGCGGACCGTCATACCGCGTCATACCCGCTTTGGTGAAAAAAGGATTCACCCGCCCCATCGACGCCATCGCTTCTACCAAAGGCGTACCCGCTAAGCCAAGCGTCTCGCGTACTAGGTACTGCGCCAGACCGATCCCCCGATACTGAGGATGGATCACGATCCGACTGATACAGCGGATTTCGCGATTCAACAACCGCAGCGACATCTCCCGCGACGCCAAACCCACGTACCGGTTTTTCGTCGCCCGGTTTCGCAACGACACGTTCGGCAGCGGCATCGCATATACAATCACCCCTACCGGTCGTTGCGGATCCACCCGCAGACGATACCAACTCTGGTTGACCGCCTCCGGATTCATCCGCAACGCGAAGATCCGATCGACGGCGCCGCAGCGGTCGTGACGATAATGAAACTGGGCTAACGTCCGCCACGCTTCCATCCCCGCCCGTTCAATCACCATGTACCTTTGCAACGAACATGCTCGCATCGAATTCACCTTTCACACTCACCACTTTCATCTTCTCTTTCCGTAAACCGTTAACTGGAAATCGTAAACATTCTTTATGATTCGTCATTCGTCATTTAAATTTCGCATCCTTCCCGGATACATCACATCCCACGAACTGCCCAGGTGTTTCACGACGACCACATCGGGCTGTAAATCCTCGATCAGATCGTCGTGGCTGGTCGCCAGCACGAACGTCGTGCCGAATTGATCGGCGTATCGACGTACGTTATGCGCTATCACCGCGGCCGTGATTCGATCCAGAGCGGCACAGAATTCATCGATGAAAATCGCTTTGGATTTGTCTGCCAGCGCCAAGGCCAATTTCAAACGATACCGCTGCCCATCGCTCAGTTGCTCCGGCGTTCGCAGCAATACAAAGGCATCGCTTAATCCTGCCATACCCAGCCAGAGAAACGAATCATCCAGACCATCGGCAAAGCAATCTACGATCGGTACGCCTTGAGACAATTCATATTCATTCAGGTCTATGGCATCTGGAATCTTCTCATGCAACTCTTTCAGGAGCACTGATTTGCCGGCCCCGCTGGCACCCGTTAGATATACCACCTGTCCCGGTTCAATGGTGATCTCCTGCCGCTGGATCACCTGAATGGGTTTATCCTGATCCGTTTCCAAACCGAACATCTTCGCAATCGATATCACATTCGGCGATATCGATATGTGCGAAGCAAAACTCTTTTCCACCATATACGTTCCCATCAGAATTCTCCTTATTCATCATTCGAGCTTCGTCATTGATTCGTCATTCATATTTCGTCATTTGTCATTTTCATTCAGCCATTCCTCTAACCACCGAATCGTCTTGGTAACGCGATAGCGCGAGAGGTTCCGCTTTTTGGCAATCGACCGGACACTCATACCCAGGAGATATCGATCGTAGGCAATTTCCCGTGTTTTGGAGTCAAACAGGCTTTGATGTCTCAGAATCGATATGTATTCCTCACTCTGTAAGCGTCTGAGCAATCCCTGTAGCTTGCGAGCTACATACCGCTCACTCAAACCCGTAAGCTCTGCCAAACGGTAATAACTGGCATGGTGATCGAGATACAACTCCAGCAACGTTCGGTCCATCCCTTCCAGTAAATCCAACCTCAAACGCAGCTTTTCTATGCCACCGATCGCTGCGGGTCGTTGATCCGATCCTGCCTCTATATGTTTGATCACCTCATCCATGGTTTGTAAGTTCCGATAAATAAACGATATACGATACTCACAGCACAAAAACTAATAATATTATGTTATATAACAATATAACTATATTTATATATTAACACATAATAGAACAATTGCAAATTAATTTTATTTATTTTTCCAAAATAATCGTAAATTGGTTGTTTACAGAACATTATGAGTGTATATTATTGATAGAGTTGCTAACAATATATACCGTGATTGATGTAAACTCTTACAGGAGAAGAAGTTATGTCTCTCGGGCAAATTATTCGTGAACATCGGGAAAAAAAGAAGCTAACACTGGACGATATCAGCCGCCGCACCGGATACAGCAAACCGTATCTGTCCACCATTGAAACCGGTCGGGTCAAAAATCCCCCTGCTGACGAACTGTTGGTCAAGCTGGAAAAAATCCTGGACTTTACCCCAGGCGCTCTGACTCATATCGCACACCTGGAAAAACTGCCGGCGGACGTGCGTGAAGTGTTCGAAAAAAGCCAGGCGGAAATTTCCGAATGGCGTACGCTGGTAAATCAGATCATCAAAGAAGGGCACAGTTCAGAGGCGTTGGCGGCCAAGTATCGCGAACTCGTCGGCGAATCTGAGCCCAATGCCGAAAGCATTCATATTGCCGGTAAACTCGTACCGGTCATTAATGCCGTCATGGCAGGCTATCCCGTGGACTTCGACGACAAAGGATACCCCCCAGGCGGGGCCGATGATTACGTCCGCTGTCCCGATTTGCACGATCCCAACTCGTTTGCCGTGCGCGTCGTCGGCGATTCCATGGTACCGAAATATTACGAAGGCGATATCATTATCTTTTCGCCAGCGGCCGACGTGAACAACGGCGACGATTGTTTCGTACGCATGACCGATCCGCACGAGACCACCTTCAAACAGGTCTTCTTCGAAGAGGGCGGTCAGATTCGACTTCAGCCCCGCAATTATAAATATGCCCCTCTTACGCTGCCCCGAGAGAAAATCAACGGTCTCTGGCGCGCCGTCATCCGCTACGAACGCTTAAACGCCTAGTACTCTGAAACCTGATTTTAAAAATAATGGGTGTCATGTCCGTGCTCGCGCGGGCAGGTTCACAACATATATTTCGCTTTTATCGTTTTACCTGTTTAGGATTTGCACTACAAACCTTTTGTTTGTTATGAGGATTCGCGTACCGTGATTATTCCGTACCGGGTCGATGTGCCGAAAATTCGCATTCCCTGGATGAACTACCTGATTATCCTGGGTTGTATCGGTGTGTTCATCTGGGAGAAATACTTTATCACGCTGGTCCAGAAAGAATACGTGGAACTGATGGTGCTCCGGGGTTGGCAGCGGTGGGGATTCATCGGCCACGTCTGGCGACACGGCGGTTACCTGCACCTCATCGGCAATATGCTTTTCCTCTGGGTGTTCGGCAACGCCGTTTGCGCCAAACTCGGCAATCTCTTCTACTTTTTTGTGTATATGCTTCTCGGTATTTTTGCCGGAGTTACTCATGTTTTGGTATATCCAGAGATTCCAGGTATCGGCGCCAGCGGCGCCATCATGGGCATTGTTGGAATATTCGTAGTCTTCTTCCCCAGCAATGACATCAGTTGTTTGTGGTTATGGTTGTTAGCTTACTTCTTTCCTCTACCACGTTTAGGTCGGGTCATTGAAATCTCCAGTATTTACATTGTCATTTACTATATCTTACAGAATATTGTTGGCATCTATCTAAAGCTGCCGATGGTGGCCTACCATGCCCATATCGGCGGCTTTGTGTCGGGGTTCGTTCTGGCCATCCTGCTACTCAAACTGAAAATTCTTAAAACCGCCGATTGGGAACGGTCGATCCTGCAGGTGCTGGGAAAAAAAGAGGCGCCCAAAAAAATCAAAGATTCGCCGCTGGATTACCATATTCAGAGACGGACCGAGCAAGGGGAAAAACCCATCCACAGCAATATCCCCTCCGTCGATAGCCGGGACGGTCCGGAT
Organism: uncultured Pirellulales bacterium; assembly: GCA_964574885.1. GTDB lineage: Bacteria > Planctomycetota > Phycisphaerae > Sedimentisphaerales > SM23-30 > JAFGFX01. The sequence goes on along the minus strand of CAZNQT010000019.1, from coordinate 3,694 downwards.
TACACACCCGGGTTGGGGCTGAATCTGCCGTTGAGGAGTCTGAACGAGTTGAACGACGAAGACGAACTTCGAAAACCAGCGCCTCCCCCGATTAAATTGTCGGAACCGCCCCCGTCCTCAATGGACGCCCCGGAACCCACGGCGCAGACTGCCAACAGAGACGAGGACGTACGGAATCGCCTGACCGAGGAAGTGGACCTATCGGTAACGTTCCTGGATAATCCCACCGCCCCAGACTCACCGAGCCAATCCCCAGCGATCGAAACCGACCACTTCGACCCGAACGAAATCTTACCTGCCCCCATAGAATTTCAGTGCGATTGCGGCAAGACCTTCAAACTCCCCCGTCACCTCGGAGGCCGCCCCGGTCGCTGTCCAAATTGCCGGCGTCGCATTTTCATCCCCAAACGCTAGATGCTCCGTACAGGTTTTTCAATAACCATACCAATCGTAACAGGCAAGCTGTTATTTTCCCTTCCTCGTGATCCTAAATTGAGCCTCGCCGGGACAAAAATACACACAGTCCCCTAAGATAAACAAAGAGCGACCGAGGCTCAAATCTCGATCCTCGGCCGCTCACGCATACTTTCCTTTCGCGGCGATGCTTAGCTCATTTTAGAGATCCTGGGGCTTGACCGTACTGCGGCGATTCGCTTTCGTCCGCTCAATCGCTTTATCCAGGCAGCAATACAGGCAATCCGACATTGCGCTAATTGCGTCGGCACTGCACATCATCTTTTTCGAACGAACATAAGCCTTCACCTTGCTCGCAACCACCAGGACTTCCTTCTTCGAGGCCTTTTTTGCGGCCTTTTTGGCCTTTTTCTTCTTAGCCATGTGCAACCTCCATGTTCAAAAGTAGTACGACTAAAACTCATGAATCATACGACGATTCTGCTGCAATATATATATGCGAAACCGACGATTGCAACAAAAAAAACGAAAAAATTGAAAATTTTGCCCGTATAGGCCCTATCGACGCAAATATTGCCTCCACCCTCAAGCGAATTGGCCTCCAAGGCCCCCGAATCGCCCTCAAACGCCCTTTCCCCTAATCGCCTGATTTCCACTATCCGCAAAAAATTCTTGCCGAAACCGGAAATTTTGGCAAACTTCTACTTGCCAAAATGACCGATATTGACCAAAAATGAACCAGGTAATCCGTAAGACGCATTGGTTTGTGCCGGAGGTTGACTGTGACAGAAGAATTTTCCTATCAAGACGAAGAGTTGATACCCGTAGTGTATGGTCGAGATCTGACCGAGGCCAACTATTACAAGTCCCTACTGGAAAACCACGAAATACCGGTCATCGTAATGGAAGAGGCGGTCCTGGACGACAGCGACGAGGAAGAAAGCGGCATCCCGGTTCTGGTACCGGAAGACCATCTCGCTGAAGCCCAGGATATCCTCGAGCAAAGCACCTCGGACGCGGATGACTTTGGCGAGGAGGACGATTATGATGATGAGGAAGATGAATTGGCCGGTTTCCAGGAAGAGGATTCGGATTAAGAAACGCATTAGTTCATGCAGTCGTTAACATAAGGGGCACAAGACATGGCCGAAACAGAGGAAGACTTTGCTCATTACCCGAACGAACGTCGGGTGGGCCTAGACCGCCGACAGGGTCTGCCGGATACGCGACCGGAAGAAGAACGCTACGAGCGACGTAACGGCTGGGATCGCCGTCGCGGCCCCGGGCGCCGCCGCACCGATGAACGACGTGCCGCGGAAGAAGGGGAAATGAACGACGAGCAGTTCGAGTTCCTGATGGCAATTAACGAATATAAAAAAGCCAACAAGACGCCGTTTCCCTCGTTCACAGAGATACTGGAAATTGCCAAGGCCCTGGGCTACCGGAAAGTGGCCGAACCGGTCCCTCTGAACACGCTGCGAAAAAAAGAGTCCGATGATTAAAAGTCAGTCCAGTTGAGTAACCTGTAACTCATTTCGGTGAAGGGAAATACCTATGCAAACATTTGATTCCGTTGATGCAATATTAGATTTTGCCATCAAAGAAGAACAGGAGGCAGCGGATTTTTATATGGATCTGGCGGGCAAAATGGATAAGCCCTGGATGAAAGAACTCTTCGAGGACTTTTCGGCCGAGGAGCGGGGGCACATGCAAAAACTGCTTTCGGTCAAGACGGGTCAGCGCTTGCTGCCGGCGGTGGAAAAAGTGATGGATCTGAAAATCGCCGACTATCTCGTGGACGTCGAACCCTCCGAGGAGATGGGCTACCAGGACGCCTTGATCCTGGCGATGAAAAAGGAGAAAGCGGCGTTTAAGCTATATACGGACCTCGCTGCCACTGCCCAGGAAGATGATATCAAACAGTCATTACTGGCGCTGGCGCAGGACGAAGCGAGACAAAAACTTCGCTTCGAGATCGAATACGATACTCTGCTCAGCGAAGGTTGAGGATAAAATTCGTTCCTGGTTCTATGTTCCTCGTTCCTGGTTTTATATGGCAAAATCACTCGGTTATCGTGTAGCCCGACAGTTTGCACAAGCGTTGGACGAGGGAAATTATCCAACCGCACAATCCCTGTTGGCGTCGGATTGCGTCTATGACAGTCCCTCGGGCACACTTTGTGGTCCGGAGGCAATAATCGACTCCTATAGAAACAACAGTGAGAAAGCGCATGGTTGGTTTGAAAACATCGAATATGACAGTCAGGTTATCGAATCGGACGATACGTCCGCCACGATCCTTTTTATCGATCATCTTACCCATTCAACCGGTAAACATACCTACCGTTGCCAACAGAAAATCACGTTGGATTCCGACCACCTCATCATAAAAATCGACCACCGAGAAATCGAAGTCGAACGCCGGGCGCTGGAAGGTTTTCTCACGCGATGCGGTATCAAACTTTAGAGATACTGCGGGAGCCACAACTTCATTCTATATATTATTCCCTCCGAAGTTATTGGAGCTTACGGATGCGAACCTCGATATTGGGAGAATCCTTTAGTAATTTCACAAGTTCCTGCGGATCGGTTTGCCCATAGTGGTAGGGATAGAGAATTTTAGGCTGAAACGCCTGGGCGGCGTCGGCGACCATTTCCGGCGTCATCGTATAGGGCAGATTCATCGGCAGAAAGGCTACATCGATATTCTTGAGCGACTTCATTTCGGGGATGTTCTCGGTATCGCCGGCGACATAGACTCGTTTGTCGCCGAACGTTATAATATACCCATTGCCATTACCCTTGGGATGGAACGGCCCGCCGCCGGGTCGTTTGTGAACAATATTATAGGCCGGCGTCGCTTCTATCTTTAATCCGTCCAGGGTGCGACTCTGGCCGTTCTTCATGACAATACCGTTGGGAACTTTCTGGGCACAGGCCTGATTGATAACGATCTTGGTATTCTCTTTGGTTAGAGTAGCGATGGCCTGGGCATCCAGGTGATCCTGATGTTCGTGGGTGACGAGAATGAGGTCGGCCTGGGGCAGCTTGTCGTAATCGGCCAGACGACTCCAGGGATCCAAATGAATGACTTTACCCTGGTAAACGAACATCAACGTTCCATGTCCGATGAAGGTAATTTTTAGGTCCCCCTGGCTGGTCGGGATCGTATCTTCTTCGAATCCGTATTTTCCTATCATGGTTTTTCCCCTTTCCTGGGCGGCTTCTTCTCCATCCCGGGGCGGTGGCAACCGTTTAAATTCCAAGGTGCCTATTAACT